>JAUPKS010000060.1 GCA_030837315.1 Planctomycetota bacterium | reverse complement strand
TTAAAGATGGTGATTCGAGTATATCAACTTTGGTGTATGTCTTATAAAGCTGATAGGCTTTGCCTTTCAGGATATAAACTTCCACCTCTTTTTCCTCAGGAATTACTATCCAATATTCTTTCACGTCAAACCTTGCATACAACCGCTTCTTCTGCACCATATCCCTGTAAACACTATTTTCTGAGATTATCTCTATCACAAGGTTAGGCGCACTCTGTATATTTTTATCACCTATACTATTCAATCTATCTTGAGAAATGAACAACATATCAGGTTGAACTACATTTTTATTATCGAGGTATACATCGCAAGGTGCATAAAAGATTTCTCCAAGGTTATTTTTAGTTATAAAACTTTCAAGGATAAATTCTAACTTTCTCGAGACTCTTTGGTGGTAGGGAGTGGGAGATGGCGTCACGAGTAATTCTCCATCAATAAGTTCATACCTCTTATCTTCCGGGGTCTTAAGATAATCCTCGTACGTATATTTTTTCTTTTCAACAACAATAGGCACCATAAAAACCTCCTATTCCCTCAATTATGAGGATTTCATTTCTTTTGATTATACAGTGGCGACATTTGCCTTAAACGTTCAACAATGGGTGGCAATTTTTCTAAAACGTATTTAACATCCGTCTCAGAATTGTCAATCCCTAAGCTGAAAAGCACGGTACCCTGAGCAAGTGCAGCATCAACTTCCGTGGCCATGATTACATGGGATGCCTTAAGCGACCGGGAGGTACACGCGGACCCGCTGGAGATGGCAATCCCCTGCATATCCAGAAATAATAAAACAGATTCACCCTCAATATACTCTATACACAAACTGAGATTGCCCGGCAAACGATTCGTCTGGTGTCCGTTGAGATACACATGATTGATGTTTTTCAGGATACCATCTCTTAGCTGATTTCTCAAGTTCTGTATTTTGTCTATGCGCTGAGCCATTTCTGATTTTGCCAGTTCGGCGGCCTTTCCCATACCAACGATACCGATAATATTTTCCGTTCCTGCCCTGCGTCCACCTTCCTGTATACCGCCCTCCATGAAAGGAAGTATCCTTACCCCTTCCCTTACATACAACGCCCCAATCCCTGAAGGACCGTAAAATTGATTGGCAGACATGCTTAGGGCATCGATGTGGGCTTCTTCGACGTCAACGGGAATGTTTCCTACGGCAGCAACGGCATCCGTGTGAAAGAAAACGCCCTTTTCCTTTGTAATGGTTCCGATTTCTTTCATGGGTTCGATTGTCCCAATTTCCCCATTTGCATACATTATGGACACCATCGTCGTTGTGGGTGTAATGGCCTTTTTCACATCGTCAGGATTCACCATACCATATTTATCCACCGGCAAGCAGGTAACTACATACCCCAATTTCTCCAATGATTTCAAGGGATTCAGTACAGAAAAATGTTCAATTTCTGAAGTGATAATATGGTTTCCCTTCTTTTTATGCGCTGTCAGTATGCCTTTCAGGGCAAAATTATTGGCCTCCGTGCCGCTTGATGTAAATATGATTTCGTTCGGTTTTGCATGAATAAGATGGGCTACATGTCCGCGCGCTGCCTGTATAGCATCACTTGTAATCCTTCCAAATTGATGGAGGTTTGAGGGATTACCAAAGCCCTCCTTTAAAAAGGGTGTCATCGTTTCCACCACTTTAGGATGTATGGGCGTACCCGACGCATTGTCCATATATATTTTTGTCATGAATATTTTTCCTACCTAAAATGAAAATAAAAAGGGTTATTCTAGCCGTTCTAATTTTGCATATGCCAGCAGAAGATGCTTTGTTCCACCCGCATTAAAACTTACCTTGACGCTTGCCTTCTCATTGCTACCAGAAACCTCCAGTATCCTTCCGACACCAAAAAGGGGGTGTCTGACCACTTCTCCACCCGAAAATGGGATAGCATTTTCTTTTGGTGGAGTGCCTGATTGGTCAGCGGTATTTCGATCGAAATCAAACATAGATGATATTTCGTGAGATACCTGACTTTTTTTATAAGAAGGAGTATAATAATACTCCCGACTTGTTCTATCAATTTTCTCTAAAATTTCATCTGGTACCTCATCTAAAAACCTGGATGGCCTGCAGGGGTTCATCTGCCCGTATCGCATCCTGCGTTTAACATGGGTAAGGAAGAGTTCCTTCATTGCCCGTGTAATGCCCACGTAACAAAGCCTTCTTTCCTCTTCAATCTCTTCGTCTGCGTCACTTGATTCTGAATGGGGCAATAGTCCTTCCTCCATGCCAGTAAGAAAGACGACGGGGAATTCCAACCCCTTGGCCGTGTGGAGCGTCATAAGGGTCACAGTTTCAATAGTATCTTCCAGCTCATCCACATCAGAGACAAGCGCCACCTCTTCTAAAAATCCCTGCAAACTTCCCTCGTAATAATTTATGTCGTATTCATGGGCGGCATTGACCAGTTCTTCGACGTTGGCAATGCGGTCTTTCGATTCTGTTTCCCCGGATTCCCGGAGAAACGCGAAATAGTTTGTTTTTTCAATCACTCGTTTAATAACGTCTTCTACGGGCGACCTTGGCAGTTGCTGTAATTCTGAGATAAGCGCAGAATACCTTTTTATTGACAAGGCCGACTTCCCGGTAATTTCGGGTATTAAGTCAACCTGTTGTGTGGCATCAAAAAGCGCTGTGCCATGCGCAGCGGCCCAGTCTTCCAGTTTTTTTATGGTGGTATTGCCTATGCCACGCGTCGGGGTATTGATCGAACGTTCCAGCGCTACCTCGTCATGCGGATTGATGCATAATCTCAGATAGGAGATGATATCTTTTATCTCCTTCCTTTGATAAAATTCAACACCTCCAATAATCGTGTAAGGAATCCCGCAGTTTCTCAAGGAAATTTCCAGTACGCGCGACTGTGCATTGGTACGGTAAAATAATGCAATATCAGAGTATTTGGTGCCTTTATTGTTAATCCCTTGTATTAACCTAGCAATTTCATCAGCCTCTCCGTGCTCATCTTCACAGGAAATTACCTTGATCTTTTCTCCCAGCATATTTTCTGTCCACAAGTTCTTCTGTTTCCGGTATTTGTTCTGTTGGATTATGCTGGAAGCTGCATGGAGGATATGTTTCGTTGAACGGTAATTTTGTTCGAGAAGCACCACCTTGGCATCGGGATAGTCCTTCTCAAAATCCATGATATTCCGGATATCTGCTCCGCGCCAGCCATAGATAGACTGATCAGGGTCTCCTGTTACGCAGATGTTTCGGTATCTGTTTGCCAGGAGTCGCGTAATGGTGTACTGGGAGTAATTGGTATCCTGATATTCATCAATAAGGATAAATCTGAATTTTTCCTGGTACATCTCTAAAACATCAGGATGGGTCTTAAACAGTTCTACGGTTTTTATCAGGAGGTCATCAAAATCTAAGGCATTATTTGCCTTCAGAAGGGTTTGATATTTTTTATAGATCTGTGCAACGTTGTGATTGTAATAGCCCGAAGTCGTCGAAGCAAATGTTTCAGGGTCAACAAGTTTATTTTTGGCGCTACTGATAGAACTTATAACCGTGCGTGGTTTCCACTGAGTGGTATCCATCTTAAGCTCGGCCATAATAGACTTAATCCGATTCTGTTGATCGGTCGTGTCGTAGATACTAAAGTCCCTCGAATACCCCAATCGGTCGATGTTGCATCTCAGAATTCGTGAACACATCTTATGAAATGTGGAGACCCAGAGTCCTTTGTGTGACGAAAATTGCTTTACCCGTTCACCCATCTCATCAGCCGCCTTATTGGTAAAGGTAATAGCAAGGATGCTGTACGGTTTTACTCCCTGTGACATTAAATAGCCAATGCGGCTTGTAATTACACGGGTTTTTCCGCTGCCAGCTCCTGCAACTACCAGAAGAGGTCCTTCGACGTGTGTGATTGCCTCGCGTTGCTTGTCTGTTACATCATGTAATAGTGACATACGTTTCAATATTTTTTTGCAATCAGGCTCGCAATGGCCTTTTTGTTGTTTAAAACAAGTTCCCGATAGTAAATAATTTTGAGGTCTTTGAAAAGATTTAAAAGCTCATTGGATTTCAATAAATAATCCTTATTTTTCGGGCCTTCAAACCCGCGTTCCCAGTTTTCCATGGTGTAGGTTTCGTAAATAATCGTTCCACCCGGCTTCAGCGCCTCTTTCATCTGGGGAACGATATCCCGCTGCAGATAATAAAAGCAGGCTATTACATCATAGGTATTTTTGGGCAATGGGTACGTTTCTAAATCAGCAACAAAAGTATGTATCGTAACATCGTTTTCCCTGGCCAGTTCATGTGCCTTTTTGATGGCTACTTCCGAAATATCACAGCCATCCACCTCAAATCCATTTTTTGCCAGGAATACGGCATTGCGCCCCTCACCCATTGCAATTTCTAATGCCTTTCCCCTCGGCAGAATGCCGACATGTTCCTTTAAAAACTCAACCGGTTCCTTGCCAAAGATATAAGCCTCCGTTTCATATTTCTTATTCCAAAATATCTTGTCCTGATTATCTGCAAACGATGAAGACAAAACACTACCGATAAATACATAAAAAAATATTATATACAAAAAAACCCCAGAAGAATGAATATATTTTTTAATAATTATTTTCACCGTGCTCATTTTTTCGATACATAGCCTTTGCGCCAATATCTCTTCTGTAATGACCTCCTTCAAAGGTTATCCTTTGTATTGCATTATAAGCCGTATTCTGTGCCTCCTGGATATTTTTCCCCAATGCCGTAACCCCCAGGACACGCCCTCCATTGGTTGTAATCTTTCCGTTTTTCATGGAAGTCCCGGCATGGAAGACCTGGACATCATCGAATTTTTTTATTGTCTCAAGTCCTGAAATAGGAAAACCTTTTTCATGGGCATCGGGATAACCTTTAGAGGCCATGACAACACAAATGGATGCACCGTCATGCCATGCAATGTCTGCATCTTCCAAACTATCTGTTACGGTTGATACAAGGATCGGGACTAAATCACTCTTCATTCTCATGAGAAGGACTTGTGTTTCCGGGTCGCCAAATCTGGCATTAAACTCAAGCACCTTTGGTCCCGCGCTTGTGATTATGAGTCCGGCATAAATAACGCCCTTGTAAGGCCGATTTTCTTTCTTCATGGCGTGAATAATGGGCACCAGGATATTTTCCTCTATAGAATACTGCAGTTCCTCGGTAATGAATGGCACGGGCGAATATGCCCCCATACCTCCCGTATTGGGCCCCTTGTCGCCGTCGTAAGCCGCCTTATGGTCTTGTACCGACGATAGGGGGAGAATTGTATTCCCGTCGGTAACTGCAAGGATGGAGACTTCTTCTCCTGAAAGAAACTCCTCAATAACGACCTTGTCCCCCGCATGTCCAAAGATTTTTCCTTTCATAATATTATCAAGGTGTTTGTCCGCATCATCTAAAGTCTTACATATAAAAACCCCTTTCCCTTTGGCCAATCCATCGGCCTTAATAACCAAAGGGAATTCACACGTTGTTATGTGTTTTTTTGCCTGTTTTATATCTTCAAAGACCTTGAAATCTGCCGTGGGAATGCCGTGTTTTCTCATGATGTTTTTTGCAAAGACCTTGCTTCCCTCAATAGTCGATGCCCGCTTGTTCGGGCCGAATATGCGCAGGTGCCCGTCTCTAAATCTGTCGACAATACCGGCTATTAATACATCTTCCGGGCCAACGACAGTCAAGTCTATTTTTTGTTTCAGTGCAAAGTTATAAAGGCCGTCTATATTTTCCGCCTCGATATCTACGCATTCTGCAACTTCTGCAATTCCCGGATTTCCTGGTGCACAAAATACCTTTTTTACCAGCGGCGATTGCGCAATCTTCCACGCAAGGGCGTGTTCTCTTCCCCCACTTCCGACAATCAATATTTTCATCTGGTTGTCCACCTTACTTGTTTCGTTGTGATTAAAACGCGAACTATCCGTCCCGTTAAAATCTTGCTGCCACGAGTTAAAGAATTTACTTTTTAAAGAGGCGGGAAAATGCTCGTTTTCTATTTTCATAACCTCGGTAATCTGAATGGCTTTAATTATTCTACCAGAATAGGTAGGGAAAAAGGAAAGTTTTTTTACCTTGTCGGCATTTTATAGTAAACGCAGTAATTAAGTTCTCTGTAAGCGTCATTGCGAGGGCCATGGCCCGAAACAATCTCAAGGGCATGAATTGCTTCGCGGAGTTTTCACTGAGGGAATCGAATGTGCACGCAATGACAACCTTCTTATTGCGTTTACAATAATATGGCAATATCCAAGTTTTTATCCTTGACAGTTTAGCCTTGGCTGATATACTAGCATCATTAGCCTGATTATTTATGTGCAATAAAAAAGGCAGGTATTCATACCATTACGCGGGGTAGAGCAGTCTGGTAGCTCGTCGGGCTCATAACCCGGAGGCCGTGGGTTCAAATCCCACCCCCGCTACCAATAACATCAAAGGTTTAGAGGTTCCCTCTAAACCTTTTTAATTGCACCCTTCGAAGATACATGGACTCGAGAAGCCACTAACATACTCCACAGATTGAAAAAAGCAAGCCACTAATACAGTTTTGTGCGAAACAAAACGTACCCAACAAAAGCACAGCACTGATGGATTCACTTCGTTTAGAACATCCTACTCGATTCCTTTAGGACATCGGTTTGTATTTAAATAATGAGACAGATAAGCAATGTGGTATAGTGTATTTGGCCATAAGTTTTAGAAGAAGATGACATCGTTGTTGTTGACAGGGCTGATTGTGATTTGAAAAATACCCATGAAAATAGTATCTATGCGGTCGTGTTATATTCAACTCCATTCATAACTTTGGTGGGATATGGCAAAGACGCTATCATGGGAGGTATCGGTGACATTTTGGGATAAAGTGAGGCCACTTATTCCGGTTCGGCAGAATACGATGAACTGAAGGGTATTGCCCGTGAATGGCAAAGTGTTGATGGGGCAATGGCAAAGGCTCCGTTGGCAAGAAAAGATGTGGGACCAAATCCCACGGATAGGGGAAAAAATGGAAGCAAGCGCCATTTGCTGGCGGACGAGCGTGGCATCCTGTTGTCGATAGTCGTAACCGGAGCAAATAGACCTGACTTATCACAACTGAAAATGGAAACCATGAACTACGCTCCGCACGTGAGACAACGAGGAGAAGAAGCTGAAGCGAAAAAGGCTATTGCTGGATATAAACCGCGTCGCTGGATAGTAAAAGTAGCTCATTCCTGTTTTAACTGATTCAGGAAGTTGCTGGTACGCTAAGAAAAGCTTAGCGAAACCTATGATGCTCTTTTACACTTGGCAGCAGCTATTATCTGCTGGAGAAAATTTTCGAGATACCCTAAAAACTACGGCTGGCACATGGAAAGATTTGATCGGTGCTGAGGAGTTAAAAAGAAATATTTATGTTGATCGTCTTATTAGCACAAGACCTGAGGTGAAACTATGAAATATCTGGTCAATACTGATTGGATAATCGACCACTTCCGGGGTGTTGAACTAATACTATGGGAAAAAGTTATAAATCTTGGTGATGTGTTTACAACAACAATATTTTTAGTCGATGTCAACTTAAACCTCACTAAAATACGATACCATGCAGTACCTTATGATATGACTTAAAAACCCCATTGAATTACTGTGATAAAAATTATCAAAATAGAGATAATTCCTTGTTGAAGAATTTTGTCGTTCTTTAATTCAGCGGCAAAAATAAAGTGAATTCGGTTTGAAAGATAACAGAAATATTCATACAATACTTATGTTGCCGAATTTGTGCTTGTTAAAATCCAGGATTGTTTCAGAAATATGAATTTTTGACGGTTATCCGCTCGTGATAAGAATTTCGCAAATATTGCTCATTAGCGCCCTGGCATTTATTGCTTTTCTCAATTCACTTGATAATGCCTTTGTCTACGACGATGTTTTCACGATAACCAACAATTA
This sequence comes from Planctomycetota bacterium, assembly GCA_030837315.1. Taxonomy (GTDB): domain Bacteria; phylum Planctomycetota; class Brocadiia; order Brocadiales; family Brocadiaceae; genus Brocadia. The sequence goes on along the minus strand of JAUPKS010000060.1, from coordinate 1,914 downwards.
TTTTATCCGAGATTGGGGAAATTTCTCTGCCTTATTTACCAACGATTATTTTAACAGTTCAGGAGAAGTAACCTATCGCCCCGTCGTTACTCTTTCCTATTTTCTCGATTACTCGATATGGCGCCTCAACCCACTTGGATTTCACCTTACCAATATCCTGCTTCATGCCATCTCAGCAGTGCTTGGTTACCTGCTACTGTCTGTTATAGTTAAGAACAGTACTATTCCATTTCTGACGGGTATTTTATTTGCCTCTCACCCCATATTGACGGAGGCAGTGAATGGAGTTAGCTACCGGGAAGACCTTTTAGCCGCCGTTTTTTTTCTTGGTTCCCTGGTATTATTTATTCAATCAAGAAGGCATTTTCACAAATATATCTTTCTGTACCCCCTTTCCCTGTTTTCGTATCTTTTGAGTTTGTGTTCCAAGGAAGTGGCAATTACCCTACCCATAATTATCGTCCTTTTCGACTGGGTCTTTGACGGTGCTGAGACGATAAAGAGAAATACGATTCGATATTATCTGGGATTTATCCTTGTCAGCAGTTTTTATCTGTTTTTGCGGTTTGTGTGGCTACACAATCCTCTAGAAAAACAGTTAATGTATCCTGACAATAGCTTCCTGGTAAACCTGCTAACCATGCCGAAGATTCTTGGGTCATATATAAAACTATTGCTTTTCCCCATTCATTTTAATGCAGACCATATTATAACACTCACGAAAGCCCCGTTTGCCGTAACCTTTATTCTTAGCATCGTGTTTTTGAGTGCAATCGGGGTAATTATCTACAGATCTTATAACCATTCACGGTATTTATTTTTCTTTATGCTCTGGTTTTTTATTACCATGACCCCCACCATGAATATTATTCCGATAGCTAATATTATGGCTGAGAGATACCTGTACCTCCCGGCAGTCGGATTTTGTGCGGCGCTCTCATACATATTACGAGGAATCCTGAGAGAAGTATGCACGTTTGTTTCAAAGAAAGACAAGAACATGGGAAGATGGGAAAATGGGCGTATTATTTTTTCAACCCAACCCTCTCTCAATCTCTTGCATTCTCAGCTCCTTAAGCCATTTTTCATACTCATAACGTGCCTGGTGTTAGTCCCTGTTGGCCTTTATTCGTTATCTGCAATGAAGAGAAATAAAATCTGGAGAGATCAGTTAACGTTCTGGTTAAAAACTATAGAGAGCTCTCCTAATAGTTCGAGGGCTCATAATAATCTGGGTATGATTTACCTAAATGAAGGCAATATAGATTTAGCGGTTCATGAGTTTCAAACGGCGATAGCTATTGAATCAGACCCAGAATATCATCACAATTTAGGGATGGCTTACCAGAAGAAAGGCATGAGAGAAAAGGCGTTAGAAGAGTACCGCCGTGTTTTAGCAGTAAATCCTACCTCTGCAATTACCCACAATAATATGGGTAATATCTTAATTGACGAAGGACATCTTGATGAGGGGATTTCAAAATTCAAAGAGGCCATTCTCTTAAAGCCAAATTATTACGATGCCCACTTTAATCTAGGACTTGCCTATTTCAAAAAAGCACTTTTTGACGCCTCGATAGACGAATTTAGGCTCGCTATCCATTACGAACCAGATCATGCCGAGGCACATAGTTGTCTGGGTACAGTCTATGCCAATAAGGGCCTTTTTGATCGAGCTATTGGAGAAATTGAGGAGGCCTTGCGTCTAAAACCTAATTATCCCAATGCTTATAAAAACCTGGGAATAATCTACCTCAATTATAAAAAAGATATTCAAAAGGCTTTATACCTTTTTCGTGAGTTCCTGAGACTGGACCCAAATAATAAGGAGGCAGGAGTAATAAGGAAGATTATAGAAGAACTTCAAGCATCACGATAAAAACTGTTCACTGCGCAGATTGCTAAAAAGCACAC
>JAUPKS010000361.1 GCA_030837315.1 Planctomycetota bacterium | reverse complement strand
TTAATCATTTGGAGGAGATGGCATCCACTGCTGTGGATATCATTAACGAAGTCTATCTGTTCTTCGTTCAGGTCTCCGGCGATCTTGTCCCGCAATACTTCTGCAAAGCCGATAATTGCATTAAGAGGTGTACGCAGTTCGTGTGACATGTTGGCGAGAAATTCTGATTTCATTTTGTTTGCTCGCTCCAGGGCCAAAATGGCCTGCTGCAAATGAGCAGTTTTCTCGGCAATTCGTTGCTCCAGGGTAGCGTACGTTGATTGTAATTTAGTAGACATATCATTGAATGTCCTGCCGAGTTGTCCCACCTCATCCCTGGATAATATATCCACTTTTGTTGTGAGGTCGCCCGTCTTTGTAATTGTAGCCGCAGCAGCAGTTAATCTCTCTATTGGCCTTATAAATTTTCCTGTCGTGAAGAAAACAATCGTCACGATGAGCAAAATACTGACAGTGCCGACGGTAATAAAAAAAACAAAATTTGCCGAAAATCGCTGTTCGGCTATTTCCCGTGGAATAACAACGCTGATTGCCCCTCGCAATTCTCCTTCTTTGTAATCGTAACCCACGTCATAATTTTTTTGTATAAATTCCGGGGCATGTTCTTTTGGTCCGTGGCAAAGAAGACAATCCTCTTTTACGTATAAGGCATAGAGATACCGTTCGACCCGTTTCCCATTTATAACATCGTCATCCCAATACTCAGTGATATCGTGGTTTTCCTCCATTTTTCTGAGTACCATCTCTTCAAAGGGATCAGGTTTATTGAACATATTTCGATACCTTAGACTTGTTTGCTTAATAAAATAGCCTGTCTTTTCAGAAAACTTTACGCCGATGGCATGACCAGAAACTGCGGGGATAAATAGTTTTGTCTGTTCCGTGACATCGATTTTGGATGTTTGCAGGGCAAAAGCAAGATAATTTCTGGTAGTTTCTAATTCTATAGCAATCAGCTTTGCCTTTTCCCGAACCTCTTTGATAAATTCGTGGCGTGTTCGTTTATAAATTGAAAAGGCAATCACGCCGTTCAGGGTGACCAGTAAGACGGCCAATAATAGCACGAGTTTATGTCTAATCTTCATGCTTCTTTTCCACCGTAATTGCTCCTACCGGGCAGCATTTTTCAAATCCTGGCTTAATGTCCCAGTCCGTTGCCTTCTCGGCAATAATCTTTGCCTTGTCCTCGACCACATCCATAACTCCATGTGATTTTTCAACACAGATTCCGCAACCAACACACCGCTTCTGGTCTACACGAACACGAATACCGTCACTGCCTTTTTGCAAACTTATCTGTTCAAGGTACCGGATGTGTTCTTGGTCCAAAATTCCTTCTCCGTGCGTTGGAGAATGTTTTTTTACCTGCTGCCGGCCTGCCCGGTCGTAACGGAATATCGACCGCCCGCATTGCCCGCAGGTATGTAATTCTTGCAATTTTTCAAGATAATCCATTACCGTTTGCACTACCGTAGCGTGGCTCCATGTCAGGGGAGAAACAGAAATAGGCACTCCGGTAAATGGATTTATCTGCTCTGCCAGCACACCGGAGGGTAATGCACGGGATACGGTCCATCGTAAATAATTTACTACGCGTTCGAGATCTTCAACCGACTTAGCTGTTGATACATAGTATTGCGCTAACCACATCGTACAGATTATCCACGGATTTCCCGGAATCGCATCGTCATTTCCAACACGCTGGTATTGGTCATGCTCATACCGCGCAATGCCTCCTATGTTGGTTTTGACCCATAAGGACTCTTCGATTGCTTTCATCGTGTTTTGTATTTTGATGTCAGTAGGCTCATACACGCCAAAGGCGAACATCCCATACAAACTGGCATCAATGGTTGCATCGATTTCATATCCCCCGTCTTTCTTTGGATAGATCATTCGCAAAAATCTCTCGTGCTTCTCGCTGTAAAGATATTGATCTATTGCCTTTTTAATCTGTGCCGCAGTCTTTCTGTATAATGTTGACTTTTCAGTATGATAAAATATATCAGAAATATTTGCAGCTGCCATCAGTCCGCCATATACCGTAGCAGTTGTAAAAGAGAGAATACCACGTCTTTCTTCCCACAGATCGTACGAAGGAAGTGGCAGCCCTGTTTGTTCATCCCGATAACTTACCAGAAAGTCTGCTGCTTTTTCGATAAAGGAATGATAGAGGGGGCGTATTTCATCCATCCTTCGATACAGATGATAATATTGCCCTATTACCCAGAGAATCAAGGCTGTTTCATCTTCCTGGATCGGCACATGGATTTCCTCGCCTTTCACCCACGGATGCCAGGAACTACCAAAAGAACCGTCAGGGTTATATTTATGCAATAAAAAACCATTTTCCCCCATAACACTTGCGCAGAAATTGTACGGTGCAATAACATGTGCACAGAAATCAAAAAAATTCCGGCATGTGGTGGTGTAGCCTGCCTTCATAAGGGCATAGGATACCAATGCGCCATCCCGCGGCCACATATAACTATAAGTATCTTTTGCAAATTGCTTGATATCAGAATCATTTGCTGCAATGATAGCGCCGCCACTATCTATCTGAGTCATAAGGGTTAACAGGCTCCTTTTAAAAAGGCCAACCACATCAGTTGGCAGGTTCCCGAAGTTTAATTCTTCTTTATTAACCCAATGACGCCAATAGCTTGACGTTCTGTCAAGTATTGTTTGCGGTTTTTCGCTTAAGAGGATGTCGTTCAGGGCATCAATCTCACCGTAATTTTTGCCAGCAGCGATCCAATAATATACAACAGCTTCTCCAAGAGGTGGGATTTTCAGTGAAGTGCCAATTGTCGAGTCAACGGAGCCCTGTGCTATGGGGTTTCCACCCAGTATCCCGTCCTCGGCATCCCGCCACGTCCCTTCAGCACCACGGAGTCTCTTAATCCCTGTTGCGTATTCTCTTACACCCCATACATCTCCGGCAGAACAGTTTATTAAGAAATATCGGGGACCTTTGTAGTGAATAAGGCAATTCAGTTTCGCATCATAAAATACCGTGTCACCAATCTCGTTCTCCATTACGCTCAGATCCTGATGAAAAAAAAGGCGAGCCTCTCTCTTTTGATTTTTAAGATTCAGGACTTTTACCTTACGCATATAGATGTTCTTCTCAAAATCAACAACATCATTGCAGATAAGCTGGAGACCCAGTCTTTCATGAAATGCTCGTACATCTGTAACAAGGGTTTCTTTTTGGTATCCCAGGTAAAGCTTCCACTCCCGTGCGTTGACCCACGAAAAGCCTTCTTGTGTCCACACACCAAATCTGCTTGGATAGCCCAAGGTTTGATTTTCCTTCCCTATACGCGGATAATAAAGATCCCTGATCGTATAGTCAGCATCAAATGCAACCAATAGTGAACCATTACCGACGGGAATATCTCTTGGCATTGTCGTATTCTTTCGAATGTTTTTATAAAATTTTTACCACCCCTGTATCCCCTCCTTGCGGAGAAGGGGATACAGGGGTGGTTCATTTAATCAAAGCCGTGCTGCGCTATGACTATCCAGGTTTCCAGCCTTCTTCACCAATTAAGGGTACAAAGGCGCACTCCAGGATATCCCGGTCTTCTACGCCTTTTTCCAACTTTACCATACGGTGTAATACCTGATTATAAGGATTGCCAATAGGTATTATCAATCGTCCGCCAGTTTTAAGCTGATCCAGCAAACACACGGGGACGCGAGGCGCACAGGCTGTGACAATGATCCCGTGAAAAGGCGACTTATCCGGCAACCCCAGACTTCCGTCTCCTACGATCACTTCTATATTATCATATCCCGTCTGTTTTAAAATGGTCTTTGCTCTTGATGCAAGTGTTTCATGCCGCTCGATTGTGTAGACACGGCTTGCCAACCTGCTCAGTATTGCAGCCTGATACCCTGAACCTGTCCCTATTTCTAATACCGTCTCTTTCCCTTTTAATTCAAGACATTGCGTCATAATGGCTACCATATAAGGTTGTGAGATAGTCTGCCCTTCTCCTATGGGTAAAGGGCAATCATCATATGCAGCGTGTCGATATAACTGGGGCACAAACATATGCCTGGCCACATCCGCCATGACCTTCAACACTCGTTCATCCTGAATACCACGATTTACGAGCTGGTATTGTACCATCCGAAACCTATCGGCTGCATATTTGTCGGTGTTTTGAGAAGTATCCACAGTGCACCGTTCTAAAACATTGTTATTTGTCAACACGACGGATGCGATATCTGTGAGGTTCTACCACACAAAAAGCTGTCTCCAAATCTTTTTCGGTATATTTTTCTAAAATCTTTTGCAATTCATCGTGAACTTCATTTATCGTTGATGGAGTAATTTTTAAGTAAATAACACCTGAACACAGCTCTTTCTTAAGGAAGACCAGCATTCCAAAGTCCTTATCACGTGTGATAAATAATCGGTCCATAATTTTAGCCTTTTCTAATAGTTCCTTGTCTGAAGCCTTATTTAGACCGAGTTCTTTAGCGTTCACAACATCATGTCCGTGCTGCCTTAAAAAATCTACAGTTATTTTATAAACATCATTGTCCGCTAATAACTTCATTAGCTTACTTCCGCATATATTTCTTCTTTTCTTATTAAGTCCAATGCGTATTGAATACAAGCCTTGATATCTTCTATTTGTAAATCTGGATAGTAATTTTGAATAACTTCATCAAAGGAAATTCCTTCTTGAATCAGTTCGAGTACATTGTCAACGGTTATTCTTGTACCAACTATGTATGGTTTACCAAAATGCACTTCAGGATTAATCGTTATGCGATTTCTATAATCTTTCATAAATACCTCCGATTTTAAAAGAAGTTTGACAATTCTTCCTATCTGTGAATATCAAAGAATTTATACTCTTTAGTCGTGAATAATTTAAATTGTTGGATTTCGTTTCACTCAATCCAACCTACTTAACTATCGCAAAAGCTAAAGGGCGCGGCGGCTTTTTGCCGCGTCCCTCTTGAGCGATTTGCTAGCTGTTTCTTTATTTTCTTCTTTTATCAAAGCGGCTATCGATTTCTTTAGGTGCTTTTCAACCATCTCTCGGTTAATGGTTTCGTGATGTCCAATGCGAAGAATGGTCTCCTCTTTAACCTCTCCATTTTGCAGTTGCTGTTAAATGAATTCATGACAATCACTATCAAAATGATATCCTTAAAGACTCATTATTATGGATGTTGTAATTGATCCTTTGTGATAAATAATTGTCGAGAGTAAGAAAATAGAAAGAGGATCGCCATCACAGATGGCTTTAAAATCCATACTAAACGAATTATGAACCTTTTCTTTACGGTGAACGGGTAATCTGGTAAATCAATAACTATGATGAAGCCTAAATCAGCGCCAGTATCCTTTTCAACCTTACCGCCTCTCGACAAATCAAAATAAAAGAAATCCACCTCTGACCCAAGGGAAATAACCTTTTGATTCTCGTAGCATCCAGTAAAATTCATCCTTGAACTTTTGTATCATATTTCGATTTCCTCGATTGTTCTGATTTCGGCTAAGGAATCTTCATATTTTAGAAGGTGGTTAAAATTTACAGACTGAAATCAAGTGAAACAAAAAACCCGACAATTTAAACTTTTCATAAAATTCTCTTACCTCTTAAATTGGATTTACAATTTTTAGCTCTTTTAGCTTCTGAGTAAGTGATTTATCGGCAGTTACCAGAGTTAGCTCTTTAACTTTTGCAGTCGCCGCAATAATAGCGTCCGGTATCTTTAGTTTTACTGTTTTACGGTAGTCTATCGTCATTTCGATAATTTCGTCACTAATATACACAACCTCAATTTCACTTATAAATTCAGCAATTTTCTTTGTAGTATCATTTTCCGTTTCAAAACAAAGCAATTCAATTTTTGTGATAAAAGAAATACTGATACTGTTTTCAGCCTCCTTTATCAGTTTTGAAATAGGTTCTTCACCATTAAAAAAATAGATTACAGAATTGGTATCCAACAAGTAGCCCGACATTTTAATCCCATTCGTTTCTTATTTTTTTTTGATACTCTAATCCGTCAGTCTTTTTTTTAAATATGCCTTTGAAACGGAGAAGTTTTTGAATTTTACGGGGTTCTTCTTCTACAATGGTTATGAGCAATTTAGCCTTTTTAAGAGGTGGCATGGCATCTTTATAAATAATTTTGCCATTTTCATAATAGGCTTCTATAGTTTTGTACATAAAATCTTTTCTCCTCTGGAATAGTTATCCTTTAATAACACATAACGGTTTTAACTGAGCAATTTTTTTACTGATGCCGGCGTGCTCCACGATATCCACAACTTCGGTCACATCCTTATATGCCTCTGGTATCTCTTCGTCCAGTGTGGCACGGCTGTCGGCACGGACAAGGATTCCTTTTTCTTTCAATTCCTGGGCGATGCTTCGTCCCTTAGCTATCTTCATCGCCTGATTTCTGCTCATGACCCTTCCTGCCCCATGGCAGGTGCTTCCAAAGGTATCGGCATAAGCCTTCTCTGTGCCTACAAGCACGTAGGAGCAACGTCCCATGTCCCCTGGTATCAAAACGGGTTGCCCCACCGATTTGTATGCATCCGGAGTCTGTGGATGATACGGCGGGAATGCACGCGTTGCCCCTTTCCGGTGCACACATAACCGCTTCTTTTCTCCCTCGACAATATGTTCTTCAAATTTAGCAATATTATGACACACATCATAAACGAGGGATATTTTGGACTCCTTTGGGCCTATATGTAATGCGCCTTCAAAGGACTCTCTCACCCAGTGGGTAATCATTTGCCGGTTGGCGAAGGCATAGTTAGCGGCACAGGCCATCGCAGCAAGGTATTCCCTCCCCTCCGGAGAGTTAATCGGTGCGCAGCAGAGCTGCCGATCTGGCAATTCTATATTATATTTTCGTGACGCATCAATCATGACCCGTATGAAATCATCGCAAACCTGATAGCCCAATCCTCTGGAACCCGTATGTACCACGATAGTAATCCCATCCTGTTCAAGTCCCAGCACTCGGGCAATTTCCTCGTCATACACCTCCGATACATAGCCAACCTCAACAAAATGATTGCCAGAACCCAAAGTTCCCAATTGTGTCCGTCCTCGTTCTAAGGCTCGAACGGAAACCAGTTCCGGGTCTGCTCCCGGAATACAACCCTTTTCTTCAATATGTTCCAGGTCTTCTTTTGTGCCATAACCCTGAGAGACTGCCCATCGTGCCCCGTTTTTGAGCACGTTTTTTTCATCCTGCTGTGAAAGTTTTAAATCCTTGCGGTGCGACCCCACTCCCGACGGAATGTTGGTGAAGAGGGTATTCACGAGAGCATCCAATTTGTTGATAATTTCTATACGGTTGAGCCCTGTCCTCAACAACCTTACCCCACAGTTGATATCGTACCCAACACCACCAGGGGAGACTACCCCCTCGTCAATATCAAATGCAGCC
>JAUPKS010000360.1 GCA_030837315.1 Planctomycetota bacterium | reverse complement strand
TTTTTTGCTACACGATAGGTCGTTAACGACCCTACCAGCCCAAGCTTCCGATACGTCTCTGCCGGTATTCGCTTCATCGGCTCTATCCCAAGAAGTTTACGGGTTATATACATCTTGTGCCCGCATCTCTTGCACTGCACCTGCAACTGCTCCATGCTCACCCACCGAAATACCATCAGTATCTTCGTCTCTTTTCCATGCCGTGTCTTCCAGATAAACTCCTTGTCATTCCCGCATGTGTCGCAGCAGAACGGCTTCCTGGATTGTCCCATTGCATTTTCACCAAATCCAAGCAGTACCTTCTGGATAAAATCTGTCAACATCTGCGGCAGTAACTTGCTAAATGCCATAAGGATCGTCGCTAAACTACACTCCATTATCTCCACTCTAAGTTGACAACCAAATTCTATTCTGATACGATCTGTGCCTGGGGTAGCCCCCATATCGCCCTCCTTTCTTGAATCCACACTCCTAATTCTCACTTAGGATATTTTATTTTTATCTGTCCAGTCTTTGTGGTACATTATTACCTTCTTTTGAAACAAACAATAATGCCTATTGCTTTTTTGAAAAAATGGCAAAATATGCCTTTTAAATATCATTCAATCAAAGGTTGATAGTACGCCATGATTTTGCTATGATAACGCCACGGTTTTAAAGCTTCGGTTGCGGCTTAGCCATGCTAGGGAATGTCCCAAATTCAAATAATGTTATGCATAGCTTTACGAAAGAAGTAAACTATGACAAAAGATGAAGTCTTAACAATTGTATTGAAATCAGCCTCGCTGCCTACTTTACCAACCGTTGCATGCAAACTCATCTCAATCTCTTCGCAAGAAGGAATCGGAATGAAGGAAATTGCAAGCCTAGTCTCGAAAGACGCCGCCCTGTCTGCAAAGGTATTAAAAATTGCTAATTCAGCCTTTTATAATTTTCCTATTAAAATAAGCACGATACATCAGGCTGCTTCGAGAATTGGATTAAATGCAATTCGAAGTCTTGTTCTTTCCATTTCTTTTTTTTCAATGAAGGCAAAGAACAATAAGGACGGTTTTAATTATGAGAAATTTTGGGAACAATCCTTGTCTGGCGCTGTTGCGGCAAAACTTATCATGGCGGAGATTGACAAATCCAATTTGGATGAGATTTTCGTTGTGGGACTCTTGCAAAATATCGGAGAGCTGATTTTGGCCCTCTCCTTTTCAGATCAGTATGAGCAGGTATTGTTAGAGACATCCAAGGGTGAAAAAGATGTCGTTGTTCTGGAAGATCAAATTGTTGGAGCAGATCACACATTTATCGGATACGAAGTTGCCAAATATTGGGGGTTTCCCACACAGTTATTGACTCCTATTCAATATCATCATTGTCCGGAAGACTATAAAGGTAATGACAATAAGCTCAAGCGGACCATTAACGTTGTCTATTTATCAGGAATAATTACTAACATTCTTTACTCGAATAAGCCTCAGAAATACCATCAAATTTTCCTGAACGAATCTAAGTCTATGCTCGGCTTCGATGATAAAATAATCGGCAAGATACTGGATCTTGTTGTCTCTGAAATAGCACATACTGCAGATTTATTTGGTTTTTATATCAAAAATCAAAAGCCAGTTGAGGAAATCTTGCAAGAGGCAAATGAGGCTCTTCTCAACATAAACTTAACGTATGATCACGTGAACCGGGAACTCATTGATGCAACGGTACAATTGCAACAGCTTACCAAAGAACTTGAAGAAAATAATAAACGCCTTGAAAAACTAACACTATTGGATAGCTTAACAGAAGTATATAACCATGGTTGCTTCCAAAGTATTCTTGAAAATCAAGTGAGCATAGCAGCCCGCAAAAATTTGATTCTCAGTTTACTTATGGTAGATGTTGATTATTTCAAAAGTTTTAATGACAATTACGGGCATCAGGCTGGTGATTTTATTTTAAAAGAATTGTGCAAGTTGATGAAAAAATCGCTCAGGGATTATGATATGCTTTTTCGCTATGGTGGTGAAGAATTTGCAATTATTCTTCCTGAAATAACTGGGCAAGAGGCTCAAATTGTGGCTGAAAAATTACGAGAATCAATTGCTATGCATACATTTATTATCAATAACAAGAAATATAACGTTACGGTAAGTATTGGGCTAGCTGAGATAGAGCCAGCAGTATGTGCTTTCACGAAAAACGATCTTATTAACTTTGCGGATAAAGCTCTTTTTGAGTCCAAAGACAAAGGTCGCAACAAGGTTACGTTGTATGGTAAGAAAAACATTTAATATCTCCTGTAAACAGGAGCTGATATTGTCATGACTATGAGGTACAGTCACAAGCAACTGGATGTTAAACGTGATGCTATTGAACGGATGACGGAACATATCTTAGGGAGTGACAATAATTAACATGAACATTTTGCCGTACGCTTTTTTAAACAAGTTTGTCCGTGCCACTCCTTATGCAATATATGGAATAATATGTTCATGTTATTTTATGTCAAGCCCTTATGTATGGGCAAAGCGAAGGTTTTATTTGTGGCGATACAAGCGTAGGGTACGATTTAGGTACGAAGTGTAAAATATCTTGGTGTTGTATATTATTTTAGATTTAGTAGTTGCGAGTTATTCTAAAACTTTTCTTACAAATCCGCCCTGCACATCAAGTCTTTTTTTTGCCTCAGTGTAATCAATGCGCAGCTTCTGCATAACTATCGCAACTTTTGCATTTCCAAAGGCGGATTCCAGCAATTCTTTTGCATTGTCCTGGCTGACACCTGTAACAGTCATTATAATCCGTTCTGCACGGTCGGTAAGCTTTACATTTGTAGCCCGCAGATCTACCATGAGATTCTCATAGACTTTACCGATCTTGATCATCGTGGTTGTGGTCAGCATGTTTAATATAAGCTTGGTAGCCGTGCCTGCCTTCATGCGGGTAGACCCCGTTATGGCTTCGGGACCTACGATTGGTCGGATGATGATGTCGACGTCAAAAATCGGCATGGTTTCTCTATTACAGCAAAGAAAGATTGTTTTCGCATTTCGCTTTTTTGCCTCAAAGAGGGCACCCATGACATATGGAGTTGTTCCGCCACTGGTGATACCCATAACGACGTCCCGATGATTTACCTCTGCTTGCTGAATGTCCTTTGCGCCATTCTCTGGGAAATCCTCTGCACCTTCTGCCGATTGAAACACAGCATTCTTACCGCCGGCGATGATTCCAATAATCATTTTGGGATCAGTACCATAGGTAGGGGGGCATTCCGTGGCATCTAGTATACCCAGCCTGCCGCTGGTTCCTGCGCCAACATAGATAAGTCTGCCGTCTTCTTTAAAAGCAGCAACGATCATGTCTGCTGCTTTTGCAATAGGTTCTCTTTCTCTATGAACGGCCGTAATGACGTTCGCATCCTCGGCATTAATAATGTCTATAATTTCCAGTGTGGTTTTGCAGTCAATAGTGATGGTATCTGGATTGCGTTGTTCGGTCAGCAGTTGAGAACGGTCTCTAATCTCCATAATGGATCGCATGGTAACATCGTCTCTAAAGATTGTCAAAGAATATTTACAAAAGAAGGGTTGCGTGTTATAAGGTATGATATGAAATTGGAAAATAAACTAAAGAATATTCCGTCTTCACCAGGTGTCTATCTTATGAAAGATGCTAAGCGTAAGGTCATCTACGTTGGCAAGGCCAAGAATCTCAAAAACAGGGTAAGGAGCTATTTTCAAAAGAACACGGATGACAGGCTCTACACGGAATATCTGGTACGATATGTCGCCGACATTGATTTTGTGCTTACCGAAACAGAGAAAGAAGCACTCATTCTTGAAAATAACCTGATTAAGCAGTTTAAGCCAAAATTTAATATTAATCTCCGGGATGATAAGACCTTTATATGCATCAAACTAGAAGGTAACAAAAAATTTCCTTACCCAAGGGTGGTGCGTCAAATTGAGGATGACGGCGCGATGTATTTTGGTCCTTATGCCTCCTCCAGGGCCATAAGACAGACATTACGATACATTCACGACATTATTCCCATCCGCAAATGTCCCGACAGTGTATTTAAAAAAAGAGTAAAACCCTGTCTTTATTACCAAATCCACAAGTGCTTGGGACCATGTTGTAGTCTTGTTGATGAGGTTGCGTATCAAAAGCTCATTGACCAAGTGGTGCTGATTTTAAAAGGTAAACAGGAAGACCTCATTGACATGCTGAAACAACAGATGAGTGAAGAATCAAAGGCAATGCGGTATGAAAAGGCTGCTAAAATCAGAGATTGTATTCGCGCTATTGAAGAAACGGTAGAAAAGCAGAGAATTCATTCCATGACTTTTGTAGACCGCGATGTCTTTGGTTATTATGTGGTGAGAAATGAAGTATATATTGAAGTCATGTTTATCCGATCGGGGAACATGGAAGACGTTGCCTCGTATTATTTTCCTACAAATCATAATACCATTGAGGAGATATTCCGGTCCTTTTTAAACCAATTTTACAGTCAGACAAGATTTATACCAGCCGAGGTAGTTGTTCCTGTGGAATCTGTAGACGCAAAGTTGCTTGAAGAATGGCTTACGGAAAAGAAGGGCAGGAAGGTTGAAGTAATACATCCTCAACGCGGAGACAAGGCGCGGCTTATTGAAATGGCACAAAAGAATGCTGAAAATGTTTACCTGATGTCCAGGAACCATGATGATGATTTTACAAGAACATTAAACGCCCTGAAAGAAACCCTGAGTCTAAGACAAACACCGGAACGTATCGAGTGTTTTGATATCTCCAATATTTTCGGTAAACAGGCAGTCGGGTCAATGGTTACTTTTACACAAGGAAAACCTGACAAGTCCAGATATAAAAGATTCAGGATTAAAACCGTGGGACAAATCGATGATTATGCTATGATGCACGAAGTGCTAACACGGAGATATAAGCGGGCAGTAGAAGAAGGTGATTTACCAAAGTTGATTATGGTAGATGGTGGCAAAGGTCAATTGGGTATAGCCTTAAAAGTATTTGATGAGTTGGCGATTGGTAACGTAGATTTGATTGCATTGGCCAAAGGCAGCAAGGAAAGCAATCGTGTCGGTGAAAAGATTGGTGAACAGATCTTTGTGCCGCACATGCCAGACGCTGTCATGCTCACCCCATCTTCACCAGAGCTCTTATTTCTTGACAAGGTACGAGATGAGGCCCATCGGTTTGCCATTGCCTATCATAGAAAGCTCCGTGATAACGAGTATTACAAGTCTCCCCTTGATGGAATATCGGGGATTGGGATTGCGCGAAAAAAGAAACTCTTCAAGTGTTTCGGCAGTATTGAAGGTATTCGAAATGCTACAGTCGAACAATTAACTGAAATCAGTAAGCTGCCACCAAAGCAAGCAACAGAGATATTTAATTACTTTCATATAAATCCGAAGCATGAAGACGGAAATACGAAATAATTTCAAAATTACAAATTTCATTCGTGCCCAGTCAGGGCTAAATGAGATGTGGGAAATACTCACATGATAACGGCAGAAATTATTACGATAGGAACTGAAATCATGTTAGGGCAGATCGTGGATACCAATGCCCGGTATATTGCAAAAATATTAACCGGAAAGGGGATTCTGGTACTATTCCAAACATCTGTCGGTGATGATAAGGAATTGCTAAAAAATGCTTTGAGCCTTGGTAGTGACAGGGTGGATCTGATTATTACCACAGGAGGGTTAGGTCCTACGATAAATGATATAACGCGCGAGGCTATAGCAGATTTTTTCAACGTTACTCTCGTGACTGATCAAGAAGCGCAGAACCGTATTCAGAAATATCTGATGGATCGACATGTGAACAGGCAGGATGAATATAAGAAGCAGGCGCTCATCCCTGAAGGTGCGAGCGTTCTCTACAATGACAATGGAACTGCAACTGGATTCATCATTCGGCGTGATAACAAAGAAATTGTCTGTTTGCCAGGGGTTCCCAGAGAAATGCAGTCCATGCTGAATAAGTATTTGGAAATTTATGCAGAGCAACAAATTGCAGATGAAGGATGTACATTGACAAGATATTTGCATACCTTTGGTATTTCAGAACGTGCTGTAGAAGATATAGTAAAGGATTCCTTGGTAAAAGAAGGGCAAATGAAGGCAATGACATTAGTGCTCGATGGCATTGTAACGATAAATATCCTTACCACTACGACAAAAAGAGAATATGCTGTAAAAATACTAGACACGGTAGAGGAGGACATTCGAAATAAGTGTGGCCATGCAGTATTTGGAGCGGGTGACGAAACACTTGAATACGCAGTTGCTATGCTTCTGCATAAAAGTAATAAAACGATTGCCGTTGCTGAATCCTGTACCGGCGGATTAGTTTCGGACAAACTCACCAATATTCCTGGTATCTCTGAGTTTTTTTTGGGAGGTGTTGTTGCCTATAGTAATAAGGCGAAGGTTGATATATTAGATGTTCCGGAGGAGTTTATTCTGAATCATGGCGCCGTAAGTCCACAGGTGGCAAAGGCTATGGCTGAAGGTATACAAAAGAGGGTTTCATCAAATATTGGCGTTGGTATTACAGGAATTGCCGGTCCTACAGGTGAAACAAAGGGAAAACCTGTAGGGTTAGTCTATATTGCTGCGGTAGGAAATGGGTTTGCGGAAGTAAAAGAATGTCGGTTTAGAGGTTCCAGGATAGACATCAAAAATTTTTCGGCAAACACTGCATTAAACATGATACGTCTTAAACTAATAAACGATTGTAAATTACATGGGCAAGCAGGTTAATGAGATAGTTCATTGATGGAATCTTTTTAAAACCTATAATTAAAATTTAAGGCAAAGATATGAGTAATGCTATCATAGT
>JAUPKS010000359.1 GCA_030837315.1 Planctomycetota bacterium | reverse complement strand
TAAAAACAATAAGATTTTGTTTGACAAATAGGAACTCAGGACATAACCTTAAATTTATTATGAAAAGGGATATTGTTATGGCCTCACGGGTAACCAGATTCATGAAGAGATTGTTTTTTAAATCAACTCAAACCTTACGGGATTTAGCTGATTGTATTATTCTTCTCAATTGCAGAGATAATAAGTCACCGGACAGCCAGGGCATCATAACGTCATCCTTGCGAACAGTGTGTAAAGGCGCCATGGTAAATAGATTCTCTGGAGGAATGGTGCTCTTGTTTTCCACGAGTCTGATTCTCTTGCTTTTGGGTGCACTTGGAATTTTTACGCTTTCACGCTTCCCGTTAGGCCTTGACATATTTTATATCAGCAGTCTTATTATCCTATGCCTTGTCTTTTTCAAGGTACTCCTGTTTCCCCTGCTTTCCTTATTGAATAAGGAAAAAATTGCACTCTTGATTGAGCAAAAGTATCCCTCCTTAAATAATGGCCTCATCAGTTCGATGCAATTGACCGCTGCCAAATCAGGCAGAAAGACAGTGGCATATTCTGAACACCTGATCTCGATGCTGGTAGACGATACCGCAAATCGGCTAAGGCACTTAGACATCAACCAGGTGATTAGTAAAGGATTCCTACGATTAAGTTACATAGCATTGATCGCCTCGGTGTGCGCCTTTGGTTTGGTTGGTGTATCTAAACGCTCCTTCTTTCATAAGAATATACCACTACTTTTTAGCTACGTACTGAATGGAAAAGCGGGTGGTGAAATAGGACTTGTTCCCGCCTCTGGTCCAGCCATTGGAGATATTACGATGACCTACCGATATCCCCTTTACTCAGGACTACAAGCAAAGACGGTATATAACACCAGCGGGGACATCAGGGCATTAAAGGGTAGTGAAATACAGATGAGCGCTACCAGTAACCGAACCCTGGTATCTGCAGGCGTTATCTTTAACAATTCAACGAAAATACCTTTTACCATAGAAAATGGCAACACACTAAAGGGTGTTTTCCTATTGCATGAAAGCGGGACGTATGTTTTCGAAACTACAGACACCAAAGGAAGGACTTTTCTGGATACGACACCACATACCATTCAATTGGATGCTGATCAATTTCCCGAAATAGCTATCAACACACCGGCAAAAGATATCACGGTCAGTGAAAAGGACACCGTGGAGCTTAAGTACACAGCGAAAGACGACTTTGGTATGAGTGAGATATCCCTTGTGTTTGAACAGGAAAATGAAAAAAAGACCAGAATGCTTAACACCTTTAGCAAAAAACAGCTTCAGTATAGCGGTGCGTATTCATGGTCATTAAGTGATTTGAGTCTTCAGCCGGATGATAAAATTGCGTACCATATAGAAGTAAAAGATAACGACACGATATCGGGTCCCAAGACCGGTAGTTCAAAAACGTATTATTTAGAAATATACAGCTCCCGGAAAAAACATCAGGAGTTGGTACAACTGCAAGAGGCGCTCCTGCAAGAAACGCTTCGTATGTTATCTGATGATCTCACGAAAAGGATCGATGATGAGAAATGTATATCGAAAGACTACTTGGTTATGACTCAAGACGGTATCCATGAGCGTGCGGAAAGGATTGTTGACCTTTTTACCGACATTTTGGTAAGTATGCAGGAAGATACCATGGCTAATTATAGCGTATATTATTCCCTCGAAAATCTAAAAAACAAATTTCGCGACGTTACTGAGAAAAAGCGGACAGCCATTCGGCAGTCCGTTCTCAGCAGGGCGGGAAATGATATTCCCACTTCATTACTGAACGAATTACAAAAAGTCCAGGATGATGAAGTGGCTGAAGTAGAAGATATTATCCTCTTCCTGAACGACCTCATAAAGAAGCAAAAGATGGAGGAAGTTCTGGATACGGGGAAAAACCTGATTCAATCCCAAAATAACATTGAAAAACTGCTCGAAAAACTGAGAGAGGGAGAAGATTCAAAACTCAATGAAAAGGTGCTTTCAGAACTCAAACATATCGAGGAAGCTATTCAGCAGATGATGGAAAAACTGATGAAGATGGCGCAGGGAGAGCATATGGATGAGTTTTTAAATGCGGACGCCCTTAAACAGATCGAGCAGAACGATAGTATGAAAGAATTGGATGCCATGAAAGAAGCGTTCAACAAGGGAGATTTGAATGCAGCCTTACAGGCAGCCCAGAGACTGCTTTCTGCCCTGCAGGGGATGATGGACCAGATGAAATCTTCTGCGCAAAATCTTGCAGATTCATCCTATACAGACATGCTCAATGACACGAATGAATTGTTAGACAAGATATCCGAATTGGAAAATAAAGAGAAGGCATTAACAGAAAACACCGACACATTGAAGAGAGATATTCAAAAACGCACCTCAGAATTGGCGAATGAAACCTTCAAATCATTTTTTCAAAAGCAGGGGGAGCGATTAGCCGCAATCAAGAAAGACATTGCTGAAACAAAGGATATTATGGCTAATAATGAATTGTTGCAGGAATATTTGCGGGTTAATCGTGAATTAAAACGTATGTCAGAAGAAAGAAATATGATGGCAGGCCGGTTTGACGCATTGTTTAGGGGCGAAGAAGATATGGATTCGCATCAGGAAGAATTTGACAAAGTGACCGAGATGGCAAAGAAGAATGCGGAATTGAATCGGGCCATTAATAAAGACCCATTACAAAGGGATTATCTCAATATGTCCCGGGAACTGCCGCAAGCAGAAGAGACGGTATCCCATCTTGAAGAGATGCTGAATGGGTGGGACGTAAAAGAGTCGTTGAACCTGGCGAAAGAGTTGTCAAATAACTTAAATCAATGGAATAGCCGTATGCAAAACTCCCTGGAGCAAAAGAGGAGCGCCAGGAAAGAGGAGGTATCCAAAAAGGATCGTGAGGTGCCAGAAAGAGTCGAGGATGCTGCACAGCAAAACCAAAAGATCGTTAAGGATCTTGAGTCTATGATGCAGACCCTTGAAGAGCAGCAACTTGCCAGTCTGACACAGAAAGATCAGGATACTTTACAGGAATATGCTGAAAAGCAAAAAGAGCTGCAAGAAGAGGCCGACGACCTCACGGAGATGGCGGACGAGCTTTCCCAACAAAACCCATTTATGGATGAGAATGCAGACAAACAGCTTGATATGGCATCAAAGTCCATGGAAGGGGCGGGCGAGAAGTTGGAAAAGCGCGATGTGCAAGGCGCACTTACCGACGAGCGGGAGTCACTGTACCGCCTCGCAGAAGCAAAAAAGGGTATGGAAACGGCAAAGGAGCGTATCGCAAAAGGGATGATGGGCGACGGTATGCCCATGCCAAGACCTTTCCGTGGCCGGATGGATCAAGGTGAGATGGGCGCATCAACAGAAAAAGTTGAAATACCCTCAGAAGAAGCATATAAGGTGCCTAAGGAATTCAGGGAGGACATTTTGAACGCCTTAAAAGAAGGATTGCCTGAGAAATATAAGGATCTGAACAAAGACTACTATCAGAGATTGGTGGATTAATTATAGGATTTACAAATACCGTGAAGGTGGATTCGGCGTAAAAACCAACGCCTTAATCCACCCTACTCATAATTTGAATCTTTTTTTGCTTCTG
>JAUPKS010000358.1 GCA_030837315.1 Planctomycetota bacterium | reverse complement strand
GTGACAATGTGACGTCCATCTGTGGTCGGTAAATGAATATCAATCATTTGAATGCTCGACAGTTTTTTCAAAATCGCGTCGGGCATGGATATTACTCGGGGCACATAACTATTAAGTATACAGAAAAGATTCTGTATATCACGATTCCTTAACTTATACAGAATTTCTTACTAACGTATTATATACACTTATTTGTTTGAAACAAATACGAATGATGAATAAGGTTGAGGGTTTCCCCCCTGTAAAAGACTTGGCTAAGTAACGCTTGTTTCTTCTATATCAAATTTAATTGTTGGAACAGAGATTCTTGGCACTTTTACAATCCGTTCGGTATTTTCCAATAACTTTGCAATCCATCGTCCTACATTGGCTTTTACCACCTTTTCACCACATCGAGGGCATATACCTGCGGACATGTCTTCCACAATGATAAGTTCCCCGCGAATCCAGAAACCCATTACAGAAGAATGTTTTTTAGCAAAAATGTTTATAAAACTTCCTACTCGTAATTACCAAAAAAGGTTATCTTCATTTGCTGGATATTTACGGGGAGGTTTTTTACCTCTTCTGACCAACTACCTGATTTGCTGTCACCGAAGGTAAATCCGCCAAAATCCTGGGAATAAACGAGGGTATCAGAATAATCATAACCACGGATTTCGACGCGGAATACCAACAGGGCAAAGGTAATTTCTCCTTTGGCAACCTTCCTCCATACTTTAAGGGAAAGGGTACCTGGGCCATCTCTCATTTTAAATTTAACGGATGCCTTTGCTGTACCGTTTCCAAAGTATTTATCAGACAGCTTTGCAGAAAAGCCGGAAGGGTTTGTCCCCGATGTTCCTCCATGGCTGACAGAGTACTCCTCAAGAGTGGTTTCCTGGGAGAAAAGCGGTTGCAACGTCCAGATTTCAAATACAACTATTAATAGAAACGAAATGAACAGAAATACTATCCGTTGCATTTTCTATTTCCCCCACTCCTTCCTCTTCCATCCCAGTAACATATCCGTGTACTCCCCGTGTTTCCAGAATGGATAGGCGGTGTGCTTCATGCCTAATTTCTCCTCAATCTCAGCGAAGCGTTTGAGTTTGGTTGCCTCGTCCTTGATCTGTAACAGCCAGCGGTCCTGTGCCCATTCCCAATAGCCGTAGATAGGGCTGTAATAGGCATTGTGAGACTTGGCTTTGTAAATACCACCAATAATATCTACCAACATCTCGTAGGTTAACCTCTCTATATTGGAAACATTATATTTCCGCATCTCTCCCTTTCCTGGCGACAGGCTGAAGACGTTATGACCTCTGGAGTCAGGAGCAAGGTCACTTGGCATGGGATCGATCAGATTGTCGGTATATAAGGCCGTTACAATAACCATCGCCTCACGGTATTTGGTAAAGCTCAGCTTTACTGCCTCGTCCATGGCCTCCAGGTGGTCTTTGGCAAATCGCGGTGAATGACAGCCCTTGCAGGTGTTGATCCATGCATCCCGTGTTGCCTTGTACCGATAAGCCCCACGATCTACCAGGGAAGTGCCCATATAGGTGTAAACGGTTGACATCCTGGTAACATTGTGTTCACCATCCGGCATATGACAGTATGCACAGGTTGGAACAACATAATTCTTAGCATTAAGCGGTTTCGTCCAATCCCAGGTCTGTCCTTCTCCCTGGTAAATCATACCATGATACGACTGCATATACATCTCGTATTCATACTGCTCAGGGCCAGAATGGCATACACCACAACTGGTGGGTTTTCTTGCCTCAGCCGCAGAAAAACGATGTCGTGTATGACATCCATCACACCGGTTCTCTGCAATGGCATGACAGGCGAGACATGCGGTTGTCTCTTCGGCAGGCTTCTCCATCTGACATCCCTGATCTATTAGCTCCAGATGGTAGGCGTGGGCATGTGAACCTCGACCACCCTCCCGATGTCCCTTGAGCTGTTTTTCATGGCATTCTCCGCAGAGGGTATACGAAGGCATCACAAGCTTTTCGTGATTTTCTCCATGACATCGATCGCATCCAACTATTTCCTTGCCTTCTGGTGGTGTTCCATGTTTACTCTGTTTCCATTGAGCCACAATACCTGGGTTTTCAAGATTATGACAGGTAATACACTGTTCATTGGTAAATTCACCCGTTACAGCGCTGCCCGGATGAAAAGCTTCAGAGTTAAAATAATAAGCCGGATCATACCATCGTATGATAGGTAGGAATTTATAGAGTTGCCCGAATTTTCCCTTTGCCGGGAAGAGTTCTTTTGGGCCTGTGTAATAGCTTGCAAGCCCACCCGCATGATAGACATCCCCAGAATCATCTGGTCCCACCCTTTCTCCCAGAAGGTCTGCCATCTCATGTCGGAATCTCATATTGCCTAATATCCGCCGCGGTGTGGCAGTTGTCCTGGCTACAGGTGTTTCAGTGGTTTGGGGTAATTGCACAAGATCGGGTGGAGCCTCTGGAGATGTTATAACCACCCCTCTTTCCTCTCCTTCGTAAGGAGGGGATGATGAGCGGTTTTCCACTTGATACTGAACAAATTCAATTTGATGACCAGTATTATTTAATTCCTGGGCTAAAGAATGGGATGAAATATGGGGAATAAAAAATGTACTCATAGAGAAAGGTATGATAAGGAAGAGTTGATTCGTATTACGATAAAATTTGCTCATAATTGATTTCTCCTCTCATACGAAAATATGGTAGCCGAAACCTTTACGGGTGTGCAATCTTGTCCTCAACTTACGATCGGGGATGACGCAGGCTAAAGAGCCTGTGCAAACTGTTATTTCTGTATACAACCTGTAGAGCGAAGAGACGCTTCGCTCTCCATACTCTATTGAATAGGTAAAAGACTTTTTGCACAGACATAAGGCCTGCGACTACTAAAAAAACCGACATCTTCAGGGTTTCACGGTGACGTTCAGATAAAGGAATTTATCAAATATTTATTTGAGAACAGTTTTCATTTGAGAAATCAATGTCCTGACTTCTTTCAGAGCCGCTTCCTTCGTTGTGAGATTGCCATCGAGTTGCTCTTCCTCAATTTTTGTCAAAATATCTTTAAACAGAGGGCCCGGTTTTAGCCCCATAACGATGAGGTCGTGGCCGGTAATCAGTGGTTTGGGTTTGATCTCTTCGTGGCTCAGTTTACTGAACATCTCCTGACAGAAATGATAGTCCGATAGGTCCCCGCTGCTTGCAAGGGCGTCAATCCTGCATAACTCTGCCAGTTCCGGATAACCTTCGTTTGCAAACAGTCGCTTGAGTTTGTTCAGTCGCATCTTTTGGGCATCCTTAAAATACAGGTGTTTCAGGACAAGCCAGATAATCCGGTCTTTTTCAGCGTTAGATGTCTTCAGTCGATCACAGATCTTTGCCGTCATATCTGCACCCACCTTTTCATGCAGATTGAACCGAATCCGATCCAACTCCTCAAAGGTAATGGTCTTGCCGATATCATGTAAGAGCACCCCCATGGCCAGGGGAAATGATGGTCTTTCCATCCCCTGTTCAGTAGCAGGGACGAGCTTGGAAAGGCACAAGAGTGTATGCACAAAGACATCTCCTTCAGGGTGAAAGTTTTCAGGCTGTCGAACACCTTTCATATTGGATACCTCTGGCAGGATCTCTTGCAAGAGATGGAGTTCATCCAGCAGCTGAATACCAATATGCGGATTTGGACCGGTGAGTATCTTTTCCAGTTCTTCCCGTATGCGTTCGGCGCTAACCACATGAATATTTTTCGCGAGTTGAATAATCGCCTGACGTGTATCGGGATGGATAGGGAATTTAAAACGGCATGCAAAGCGTGCGGCTCGTATCATCCTCAGCTTGTCTTCGGTGAATCGTTCGATGGGGTCTCCGATAGTTCGGATAACCCCCTGAGAAATGTCATCCCGTCCGCCAACATAATCGAGTAGCTCATTCTTCATGGGATCGTAGAGCAGACCGTTGATGGTGAAGTCTCTCCGTTTTACGTCGTTTTCCGGGGTACAAAAGGCTACATAATCAGGATGACGTCCATCGCTGTAAGAGCCTTCCGTGCGGAAGGTGGCCACCTCAAAGTTGTGACCATTTTTCACTACAATAAGTACACCGAACTGTACCCCAACAGGGATGGTCTTTTCAAAGAGTTTTGCAACATCCTGAGGTACGGCATTGGTGGCAATGTCATAATCGGCAGATTCCTTCCCCATGATCATATCGCGCACACAGCCTCCTGCAAAAAAGGCCTTATAGCCGTGCTCTTGCAGGGTTTTTACGATCTCCAGGGCGTTTTGTATAATGGTCATGGATGAAGGATGTCGTTAGTCTCTTAATGAAACCATTTTGACAATTTTAGCAAAAATGTAGCGCCGAAACCATGTGGTCGGCTAAGGGCTGGGGATAAACCCCAGCACTACGTATTCCAACTCGTTCGGGGCAGGTTTAATTTAGGCTGCCTTTGGCAGCAACTTTAATCTCCCCTCTAAAAAGAGGGGCCGGGGGGGTGTTAAGGGCATTTTTACACACCCCTTAAATCCCCTCTTTTTAGAGGGGAATCACAAAAGATTGAAATTTCTATACATTAATTTCGGCCTTCGGCGACTTTTATCTGTAGAGCGAAGTGCCACTTCGCTCTACAAAAATAGACGAATGAATGTCTTCAGGTTTTCGCAAGATGGATGAAGCACTGTCCATCAAAAATACGGTAAATGATGAATTCGCTTTGCTTAATCCAGCCTACGTATTTGATAACACGTCGATCATAAACTCAATAAACTTTCATCTCTTAACGGTCAGCAACGCACCGAATACCGTCATTAACCACGGAAGGCTGATTGCAAACTGCTTACTGCTTACTGAAAATTATCTCCCCATGCGCAGCAAACCCAGGTGTGGTTCCTTGAAGGAGTAAAGGTTATGGACACTCCCTTCCACTTGAGCAGATTGGGATCGTTTTTCGAAGCGAAGTGTGCCTTCGTAGATGCCGTTACGAAGTTCCTGAATACTTCTGTATCCAAGCTCTTGCAAAGAATGCAGCAGGCTTTGCATCAGATAGGGAACAAGATTAATGACAGAGCCTTTATCTACAACTGTGCCGGTAACACCTTGTGCGACTTTTATGCGGTCTTCCGATGAAAGATACCGTTTCCCCCCCCCTTTTTCCATAGCCTCATGAGATGCCATACCCCGATACTTTTTGACGCGTACCCCACCCTCATAAAAATATTCGCCAGGTGATTCACTGGTGCCGGCAAGTAAACCACCCATCATGACGGTGCTCGCACCCAGCGATAACGCCTTTACAATATGTCCAATATGGGCTATGCCACCATCTGCGATAACGGGAATATTGGCGTATTCCTTAGAAAATTTTGCCGTGTGATAAACGGCTGAACCTTGTGCCCTTCCAACCGCAAGGGTGTCCTGGGTAATACAGATTGAACCGCTGCCCATACCTATGCGAAGGGCATCGGCGCCAGCGCCAATCAATGATTTGCACTGCGCGGCAGTGACGACATTTCCGCCCACCACATCAATATGAGGGTATTTCTTTTTGATATGCCGGATCGTATCGATCTGAAAAATGGAATTACCCTGGGATGAATCGATAACGATGACATCGACACCGGCCTTCACCAGTTCGTCCAGGCGTTCCTTATCATCTTCCCGTGTAGAGAGGGCAGCACCTACGATGAGTTGTTTGTCCTTACTTTTGGACGCACAGGGGAAGTCCTCATTCTTCAGCAGGTCAGTACGGCTCATAAGAGTCACGAGACGGCCTTGCTTATCCACAAGGGGAAGTTTTCCCTACTTGCTTTCTTTAAGTATTATATTCCCTTCGGCAAGGGAGATACCGGCAGGTGCAGTAACCAACTGTGTGGTCATCACATCATTTACCTTCCTGGTCCGCTCTCCCTCAAAATCAATATCCCTCTTTGTTACTATACCAATGAGTTTCGAGTTCAGTGTGCCATCCTCTGTGATTGGGATACCTGAAAAACCGTACGTTTCTTTGAGTACATCGACATCTCGTATGGTATTGTCCGGACTAAGAACAACAGGCTCTGTAATAAATCCATTTTCATATCTCTTTACCCGGCGTACTTC
>JAUPKS010000357.1 GCA_030837315.1 Planctomycetota bacterium | reverse complement strand
TCTGCTTCCCCTTCTTTACATACCGCGCATCCGTATTGTGGGGAGTCGAAATGATTTCTTCCCCAACGGGCTTCTCCCGAATAACAACCTCACGCACCGCCTTCTCGTGATCTTTCTCCGTCAGGTCAAACTCCTTGTCCAAATAGTTCCTGGAAAGCCCTTTGTTGGATACAGTTCCCGGAAAATGTCTTCATCGATAAACGGGTATACTTGATCCCGGTAAAGATAACACCAGTCTTCTTTTGGCAAGGCATTGGGGAAGACATTTTTCACATCAAACAGGGATTATTGGGGACTTGTTTTGCAAAACACGAAGGATTCCTGGCATTTGTTGTATCTTGTTAATTCACAAACGTTTACGATAACATGTTTTGCAAAATAGCCAAGGATTATTTTGTGATAATCCTTTGTTTTTCAACCAGTTACGACTCCTTTAATGTTTTATTAGTTAATCAACAAAGTCATATATAAAAATCCAAACCATTTAATTTAAAGGAGGATTTTTATGTTGCCAGAATGCCGCCAAGAAGAGTATCTGTTTTCTGTGCCTAAATTTGATGTCGCCTCAAGTGATGTTGAATCTTTCATGGACGAACTTCGGTGTTTTCATGATGAATACAGAGATTGTTTTCATCGTAGCGAAACGAGGGAGAATGTGCTTCATTATATGGTTGGTCAGTTTAGCAAGCTTGAAAGAAAGTCTATTGAGCCTATTGTTCTAGCCGTGGAGGATGCCAAAGTTTGTACAATGCAACGGGCAGTTAGCGGCACTCATTGAGACGAAGAGAAACTCTTGGCTAAATACCGTAGTATGGTAAATGATGACATGGGAGACCCCGACGGAGTGTTGATGTTTGATGAGAGTGGTTTTGTTAAAAAGAGGAAAGAGTCTGCGGGTGTTCTCCGGCAATACTGCGGGAGTGTTGGTAAAGTAGAAAATTGTCAGGTAGGAGTATTTGCGGCATATGCATCTGCTCACGGGTACGCTTTTTTGGACAAATGCCTTTTTGTTCCGGAGGAATGGTGTTCAGAAGAATACAAAGAGAGGAGGGAAAAATGTGATTTCCCTGAGGATTTTACATTCAAAACCAAGCCGCAAATGGCATCCGAAATGCTTACTGAAATCCATAGACAAGAGATTATGCCCTATAAATATATTGTCGCTGACAGTATTTATGGTCACAGTCATGACTTCATTGAGGCAGCAGAAAAGTTAGCGGGTAAAATTTACTTTGTTTCGATCGCCTCTGATACTCAATGCTGGCTTAAGGTACCGGTTACTATGGTAAAGGAATACAAGTATAAAGGAGAGATGCACACAAAAAGTGTTTTAGAGGATACAGCGAAAAAACCTATCTCTGCCCAAGAGATTGCTGCCAACCGAAATGATTATTTCTGGTACCGTCGTAAGGTTTCAGAGGGTACAAAGGGGCCAATAGAATATGAATTCTGCAAAAGGAGAGTTACGCTTGCAAAAAATGGCTTATCATGGAAAACAGCTTGGTTAGTTATTAGCCTAAATTGGAGAAAAAGTTAATAACTATGCTATAAATCATCGACATTGCCAGTAAACAAGGTATAGTAGCGCCATTTAATAGTTATTAATAGGTTGGTACTATGGCATATACAGTAGAACAGAAAATAAAAGGCAGGATATACCTCTATAAGATAGAAAGTTACTGGGATAAAACAAAAAAGCAACCCCGCCAACGAAGGACATATATCGGTCCAAAACGGAACGAAAATAAGGATAAAACCAAGCCATTCCGTTCCTGTTTGGTTTCAAAATGGTACGGCAATATCTTTTTGATACAATTTATATCAGACAAACTTGGATTGACGGAAATTTTAAAATCTCTTTTTCCTGAAAACTATCAAGAGATATTAGCATTAGCATGTTATGAAATTATAGAGGCATCCGCCTTATATCTTTTTCCTTATTGGCTTGATGAGCATAATTTACCCTGTGTTAAGAAATTGTATTCTCCTGACCTATCAAAGCTGTGTGATACTTTAGGGAGATCGCAAACACAGAGGGTAGATTTTGTTCAAAGATGGATAGAACAATTAAAACCTATCAAAGGGATATTTTACGATATAACTTCTATTTCCAGCTATTCTACAAACATTGATTTTATAGAGTGAGGCCATAATCGTGACAAAGAAAACTTGCCCCAATTAAATATGGGGGTAACATTTTGCCAAAATCACTCTCTGCCCATTTATTACAATTTTTACCCTGGAAGCATTGTAGATGTTACAACCTTAAAGAATTACATTAAGTACTTAAAAATATTTAATTTAAAAGATGTTTTATTTGTGCTGGATAGAGGTTTCTTTAGTAAAGCAAATGTGTTGGAGATGAATAATAGTAAAAGTGAAGTGTCGTTTGTGCTGCCAATGCCTTTTAGCTTAAAAAAAGTAAAGACTTTAGTAAAAAAAAATAAACGATTGCTGTCAGACCCTTCCAGCGCCTTTAAATACAATGAAGAAATACTGCATTACCAGCAAAGTCCCTTTGAATTTGATGGAAATACTTTTGACGCGCATATCTTTTTCAATGAAAAAACCAGTGTTGTCCGGTTAAGTAATTGCGAATGAGCGGCATTGTTGTTCTTTGAGATTATCGAGACCTGTCTGCTGACAGGTGGGATTTGGTATATTGTTTTCGAGATTGCGGGCTTCGTTTTG
>JAUPKS010000356.1 GCA_030837315.1 Planctomycetota bacterium | reverse complement strand
GGAGCTGGCAATTAATTCATTCAGGAAGATTCCTGAGTCAACGCCGGATTCATACAAGGCTCACCTGTATTTAGGAAACACATATGTGCAGAGAGGACAAATAAAGGATGCGTTAAATGAGTATCGTATGGCATTACATCATGTATCGAATGCACATTGAAATAATAAAATTACGCAATAAGACGGCACTATATTGTCTGCAGGTTGCCGCATATACAATATAAATTTCATTGGCTTTTTTAAGGGAAAAATCAGGAAGGAAAAGAAAATTAACTATTGACAATAACAATAATAGTACCGTACTATACGATTGGTAATTTAATTTGAATAATTATCAGCGACTTTCAGTTCTTTGATAATCCAATACCGATGAGAATTCATTTACGATAAAGGCAAACCTTGAGCAATCAGGGAGCGCAAAGTATAGGGTCTTTAAAAAAACGAGAAGTATTATGAAGAAAGACAGCCTTACTGCCGAAGATGTTTTTAAATAACTTCTTTGCAGTAAGGCTTTTTTATTTTAAGGGTATTTACAAAAAGTGTTTTACATGGGTATGGAATATGGTTTTGTGTATGTGTATTATGATAAAGCATGGGTTTTGGCGATATTAGTACAAACATAAGGAGTTTTTCAGGGTGAACCCATTCCTATCAATTAAGGCCAGATTACTTACGTTTGCACTCTGTATCTCTCTCATACCGATTACGGTAATCACAACGACATACTACTTGCACGCCAGAGGTATCTTGCGATACGGGATTTTAGAACATGTAAAAGCAGTTGCGGAGTCAAGGGCGCATCGTGTCCTATCTCTTATTGAAAGAATGAATGTCCGGATCGTAGATTTCAGCACCGATGGGGTCATAAGAAGGGGTTTTGAGAAAATCGTTCGCGGGGGAAATTCTAACCAGGATGCAATAATTCGCTTAAATGGATACCTCTCAAAGAACAAGTTGCCGCTATACCGCAATCTTGTGGCAATAGTCCTCGCGGATAAGCATGGCAAAATTGTTTCATCCACCCATGAAAAATTAATTGGGCAGGATATTTCCGGTCAGGACGTATTTGTACAAGGGATAAGTAAGAAATTCAGGGAATCATTCATTGGACAGCCACAGTACTTTCCGGACTTTGGCACAGATTGCATAGGTAACTCGGCACCAATCATTTCTAAACAGGGTACGGGAGCAATTGGAGTTATTGTCAATATTTACAGGCTTGCCGCTCTGTATGAGATTACAACCGACAGTGCCGGGATGGGGAAGACCGGTGAGGTGTATTTGGTCAATAAAGACAAAATAATGCTTACAGAATCAAGGTTCGTCAAGAGTGCACCACGAAAACAGGCAGTGGATACGAAACCAGTTCGAAAGATTCTCGAAGATCGCGAAGAAATGGTTGGCATTTATCCAAGCTACAGAAGTGTTCCTGTTGTTGGTGCCTCGATATTTTTACCCGAATATGGCTGGATGCTTTTGGCTGAGATCGATAAGAAGGAGGCCTTTGCGTCATTAAAGGCGTTGGTTGTCGTCGCGTTAATTATTGGGGTAGTTGGTGCTGCTGCGGTTACTGGTGTGGCAATTACCTTTGCTGTTTCAACAACAAGGCCTATTAAGTATTTAACGAGTGCAACAGAAAGATTCACAAGCGGAGATTTTGAGTGTCGAATGGAGGTAACTCGCAAGGATGAGATTGGCTCCCTGGCCAGGAGTTATAATATCATGGCTGAGGAGCTTTCAAGGGTAATTATCAAAGACAAGCGGATGATGGAAGCGCTAAAAGTAGAAATCGAAGGGCGTAAGCGGGTAGAGGAAGATCTGCGCAAGTTGTTTAACGCTGTCGAGCAAAGCTCATGCTCGGTTGTAATTACCGACACAAAAGGCAGCATCGAATACGTAAATCCCAAATTCTGCAGGGTAACAGGTTATGTGCCAGCGGAAGTAATCGGGCAAAACCCGCGTATCTTAAAATCCGGAGAGCAACCATCGGAAGAATATAAATGTTTGTGGGATACTATTACCGCAGGCGGAGAATGGCAGGGAGAATTTCATAACAAGAAAAAGAATGGGGAATTTTATTGGGAATATGTATCCATTTCACCTGTGAAAAATGACGAAGGTGTTATTACCCATTTTGTTGCAATCAAGGAAGACATCACCGAGCACAAGCGGGTGGAGGATGAATTGAGGGAACAACGTGACCAGCTTGAATCTCTAACCAGCCAAATTACTGCCTCCAATAAGGAGCTGGAGGCATTCTGTTATTCTGTATCTCATGACCTGCGCGCGCCGTTGCGGAGTATTAACGGCTTCAGCAAGGCATTGATGGAAAACTGCTCCGACAGGCTGGATTCACAGGACAAAAACCATCTCCATCGTGTGATGGCAGCCAGCAAGTATATGGGACAACTTATAGATGATCTGCTAAATCTATCCCGTATAACACGCAGCGCTATGCACTGGAAGAGATGCGATATGAGTGCGATTACAGAGACAATTGCTGCAAAGTTAAAGGAGTCGGAACCGGAACGGCAGGTGGAGTTTGTCATTGCCAAAGGACTGCTTGTCGATGGTGATCCTGATTTAATGCGGATAGCGCTTGAGAACCTGCTGAGCAACGCATGGAAATTTACCGGAAAGCGTCCGCGTGCAAAAGTGGAATTTGGCGTTACAGAGGATAACGGAAAACCAGTATATTTTGTGCGCGACAACGGCGCCGGTTTCGACATGAACTTCGTCAATAAACTATTCGGTGCATTCCAGCGCCTGCACTCAATAACTGAGTTTGAAGGCACCGGTATTGGGCTTGCTACCGTACAGCGTATCATCCATCGCCACGGTGGCCAGATTTGGGCTGAAGGAGCTGTGGATAAAGGTGCAACGTTC
>JAUPKS010000355.1 GCA_030837315.1 Planctomycetota bacterium | reverse complement strand
TCTCTTTTTATCCTGGTTTCTACTCGCTTTAACGTTTCACTTACGGTTGGCCCTTTATACCAAAATACCTCCCAATTTCTCTATTCTTTGTATTACTCATTGTTTTGATACATATATTGCTGTTTGTCGCTCCTCTTTTTCTTTGCCTTTTTTCAGTAATTCCTCTGCCTTTTTGTCGTAATAATTACAACAGATTTTTACCACTTTATCTACAGGAATTATTTTCCTGAGTTTTTTCAACTGAGGAATCTCTTCATCAGGTTTGCGTTTATGCAACATATTTCTTATTTTTGCTATGAATAATTTACTACCGAGCAGAACTCCAGATTCCACGTCTTCCATGGGATTATTTCTTTCTCCTATACCTTCATTCACAAACTCTCTGTATACCTTCATTGCAGCAGTTATTGTCTTGGAAAAGCAGGAAAGTGTTTCTGCTGTATCCACTATTGATTCTTTTTCCTTATAAGCGCCGATATATTCCCTGTAACTTGTCCGCCTATAATCCTCTGGGTCTTTCACAACTCTGGCTCGTACCGGATTTAAATGAATATATCGGGACAGGACAATTAGGTAGGTTTCTTTGTCCACGAATCCTCCCTTAAACCTACCCTGAAATAGATGACCAAGAGATATTTGCCTTTGGTGTTTCCAGAGAAAGGTGATAGTGATTTTCCATCAAGGCATATGCATGGAGGAGGTATCCATACATCTCCTTTGTTCTTCTTAAGATTTCCAAATACGCGGACTTTGCCAATTGAAATATGAAAGTCTGTCCCCATAGCCCATAGGACTGACCTTGTGTGGCCATCTTTGAGGATGTATATCCCAAGGCAAAGCGTCTGGATATATTTGTAACTGGTATAGCACATTTCTTTTTCTGGCGGTGGATGATGGTCGACTATTCATGCAAGATCACGTACGAAAAAGAACAAGACTACTGGAAGTTAATTGAACACGGGATGACCAAGGATGCCTCTCATCGTTCATATGAATTTGAAACGAGCAATTGGTGTTTGGTCTAAAAAACGTAGATTTTTACGTGTACGCATATGGGTCGTCCATGAGTAGTAGTATTATTTCGTTTGATAATGCAAAAAATCTACGATATTTGCTAAGGAGGATTCTTCTCGCTTGACAAGAGCCTTCTAATGTGCGACCATCCCCTTCCCCCCAAAAAGAAGATATTAAGGTATTAATTCCTTAGGGATACAAATATCAGTTACGATAATCTCTCCCGTGTGCAATGGACCATTTCCCAGATAAAAACCTCTTTTACCTGCTGCAAATGTAACGGTTTTTGTCGCCTTTATAGCAGTACTCAAAATGTTGCCATTGTTACAATCAAGACCCGAAGGTATATCTACAGATACAATGGGTCTGTTTAGGTTATTAACACCATCAATAAGCATTTTAAACGGTTCTCGAACATCCCCCGAAAGTCCTGTTCCAAATAATGCATCTACTATGATATCATAACTGCACAACTCCATTAAGATATTGTTCATTTCAGTGGTAAGAAGTATCTCTCTAATAGCTATTTTCATATTTAAAAGTATTTTCAGGTTTGTGCCCGCATCAGCGTCCTTTACAATATCAGAGATCTTTGCAACGAGAAAGACACCCACGGTAATACCATAATTGTGAAGATGCCGGGCAACAACAAACCCGTCACCCCCGTTATTTCCCTTTCCACACAAAACGGCCACTTTTATTTTACTTTGAGTGTCTGTCATTTTGTAAACTTCTTCTGCCACATTCCTCCCTGCGTTTTCCATAAGGATAATTCCCGGAATTTCATATACTTCAATTGCCTTCCTGTCTAATTCCCGCATTTCTTCACGTGTTACCGTCTTAACCATGTTAATAAACCCGCAAGAGATTAGTTGTGTAGGTTGGGTTGAGCAAAGCGAAAACCCAACAACTGCGATTGTTCATGTCCCACATTTTCATCAAATATTTGTACTCACTCTTGCATCGTCTGCTGAAAATAATTCCTGATTAATCGCCATCGCATTGAGAAAGCATTGTTGTTTTCTGGTAATGTCCAAATACCATGGATATGATCAGGAAGTAAGACAAATGCCAGAATTCTAAGGGGGTGTTGCTTGATAACATACGGAAAATACTGGGAATAAAGCCTGTCAGGATATAATGACGAAATGATAAAGATGGCGTATGTGTTGTTTTATCAGTTGCACATACTTGTTAACGAGAGAGATAAAATATGAACCTAAAGAAAAATCGAAACTTATCCCTGATAGCTTCAGATAGTAGACTTAGTTTACAAGTTATACCTCTTTTTTTCTGCCTTGTGAATTTGCATTATCGGACAGCCTGTCAATGTATGACCCCATTTCCTTTTATTTGCCTGCTCAATATCTGCTGTGTCAACGAACATTGACATATGTTTTCCGATTCTAGAATATGAGGGGATTATTTTGCTTATTCCATTTTTTCGCCCTGGGTTTTTACGAGTAATTCCACGATCAGTTTTGCCTCCTCATGTCCTATTATTACCTGTGGTGTTGCCTTCCTGGCATATTGCTGTCTATCTTTTACAATCCTTTCCCATTCAACTCTGTTGTGTTTTTCTAAAAGCAGCTTTTCTCCGGGAGGGTGACAGACAAGGCACTTTTCAACGAATAAACTACTCCCCGTATCTTCTGTTAAAACCTCTGCTCTTTTTGAAAGAAATGTCGCTATGCGAGTTGCATCTTCTTCTGTTATATACTCACTCGCCTCAGAACGCATCCGCGCTACGATTTCCTTCCAGTCTTCTGGGTTTCTGCTCTTTTTTAAAATCCGGTTTACGGGGTGACACACGGTGCAGCGGTCAAGGAACAACAATCGGTTATCATCGTATTCCTTCCTTTCCGCAACTATCTCCTGTACCCGCCCCCGCCAGTTCATAGTAATTTCATTGAGAATTTGCTTTGCATCTGACGGGCTGATCCATTCCGGAACCTTATTCATCATTACTTCGATAATACCGCGCCATTCCTCTTCTGTCCGTGCGTGGATAAAAACGCGTTTAATCGTATGGCATTTTGAGCATTTCGTATCCACTAAAAAAGAGGTCGTTTCATTACCGGCAGGGATCTCAGCAGAAAATAATTCGGTAATTACAATACCGGGATACAAGATTATCAGAAAAAACCAAAAAAACATTTTCATGGAAGATTCCCTCATAAAAGGACAAGTTAAATATTGACATTACTTATGTCGCTATAATAATGACTTTTCAATTATCTTTCAACTTAAACTTTCAACAAAAGAACTCAGGGCAAGACCTTTACGTATAGAATATCCAGGTGCGTATTATCACGTTATCAATCGAGGAAATGCCGGAGAAAATATATTTATAGATGTACGGGATAAAGAGAAATTTTGGAATACCTTGCAAAAAGTGTAGAACGATTTATAACCAGGATTTATAGCTATTGTCTCATGTCCAATCATTATCATTTGTTAATTGAAACACCTCATGCCAATTTAAGCGTAGTAATCCAATGGCTTAATGTGAGATACTCAGTTTATTTCAATAAAAGACATCGAAGACAAGGGCATTTCTTCCAGAGCAGATTCAAGGCCATCCTGTTAGATGCAAATGAATATCTTGTCCTGCTTTCTCGTTATATCCATCCTAACCCTGTTCGTGCACAGATGGTGACACGCCCCCTTGAGTATTCATGGAGTAGTTATTCTGTGTTTGCAAGAAAAAGACGAAAACCTGATTGGCTTTCTACGGAAACAG
>JAUPKS010000059.1 GCA_030837315.1 Planctomycetota bacterium | reverse complement strand
TTCTTATTCAAAAGCACAAGAGGAGGTAGAGACGTTGCCTAAAAAAAAGAACAGTTCAGAGAGTGGTACGGCAATAAAAATAGAGAAGAATCGTTTGGTGGTGCCTCATGATCCTGTGATTCCATTTATCAGGGGCGATGGTACGGGTCCGGATATCTGGAATGCGTCCGTTCGTGTATTTGATGCCGCGGTAAGCAAGGCTTATAAGGATAAAAAGCGTATCTATTGGCAGGAAATCTTTGCAGGTGAATGCGCCTTTAAGGAGTATGGTGAATGGCTCCCCAAAGATACCCTCGATACAATCAAGAAATACAAGGTTGCTATTAAGGGGCCGCTTACCACACCTGTTGGCGGTGGTATCAGAAGCCTTAACGTAACCCTTCGGCAGGAGCTTGACTTGTATGCTTGCGTCCGTCCGGTACGTTATTTTGAAGGTGTGCCCTGTCCGGTAAAATCGCCAGAAAAACTGAACGTTGTTATTTTCCGGGAAAATACGGAGGATGTGTACGCAGGGATAGAATATAAAAAAGGGTCTCCTGAAGCAAAGAAACTCATTGCATTCCTGGAAAAGGAACTGGGGAAAAAGGTCAGAAGGGATTCAGGCATTGGTATAAAACCAATGAGTGAAACTGGCTCAAAAAGGCTGGTGAGGCGCGCCATACAATATGCAATAGACAAGGGACTCAGGAGCGTGACCCTTATGCATAAAGGCAACATTATGAAGTTTACCGAGGGCGCCTTTCGGGAATGGGGCTATGAGGTGGCAAGAGAAGAATTCTCCAGGCATACGATAACAGAAGAGACAGTATTCACGAAGCATATCGGTGTCGTGCCGAAAGGGAAAATTGTTATAAAAGACAGGATTGCCGATGCCATGTTCCAGCAGGTGCTTCTGAGGCCGGAAGAGTATGACGTTATCGCTACGCCAAATCTCAATGGTGATTACATCTCCGACGCCTGCGCCGCGCAGGTAGGGGGTTTGGGTATGGCCCCCGGAGCTAACATCGGGGACAAGGCCGCTATCTTCGAAGCTACCCATGGCACCGCTCCGAAATATGCTGGGCAGGATAAGGTCAATCCGGGCTCTGTCATCTTATCAGGCGTTATGATGTTTGAACATCTCGGCTGGGACAACGCAGCATCTATGATTGTGAGGGCATTGGAAAAGACCATTCGACACAAGACCGTAACCTATGATCTCGAACGTCAGATGGTGGGCGCCAGATTGATCAAATGTTCCGAGTTTGCCGATGAAATAATAAAGAATATGTCGGATTAATAAGTCCGAAGGCCTCTATTTAAATTAAAGGAATGATTTAAAGGATTAATTCACTATGGCAAAAAGAAAGATAACCGTTGTTGGTGCTGGAAACGTGGGCGCTACAACGGCGCAGCGGTTGGTTGAAAAGGAAATGGGGGACGTGGTACTCGTGGATATTGTGCAGGACATGCCTCAGGGAAAGGCATTGGACATCCTGGAGTCTGCGCCTGTCTATGGTTATGATTCAAAAATTACCGGCGCTAACGGATATGAGGAGACAAGGAACTCCGATATTGTAATCGTTACGTCCGGTGTGGCGAGAAAACCCGGTATGAGCCGCGATGACCTGCTCAAGATAAATGCAGGCATTGTAAAAGGTGTTGTGGAAAATGTTGCAAAGACTTCACCGAATGCCATTCTGATTATCGTATCCAATCCACTGGATGCCATGACCTATATTGCACATAAGATTAGTCGGTTTCCCAAACATCGTGTAATAGGTATGGCAGGCGTATTGGATGCAGCACGTTTCAGTACATTCATTGCGATGGAGCTTGACGTTTCCGTTGAAAATATCCATGCCTTTGTGCTTGGAGGACACGGAGATACGATGGTTCCTTCAACACGATATACGACGGTTGCAGGGGTTTCTGTGGAAGAATTAATTCCCAGAGCAAGATTGGATGCGATTGTAAAACGCACACGGGATGGCGGCGCAGAGATTGTCAATCTGCTCAAGACGGGCAGCGCCTTCTATGCACCATCGGCGGCCGTCGTTGAAATGGTGGAGGCCATAGTGAAGGACAAAAAGAAAATAGTGCCGTGCGCCGTCCTGTGCGATGGGGAATATGGCATCAACGGGCTCTTTGTAGGCGTTCCTGTGAAACTTGGTGAAAAAGGAGTTGAACAGGTCTTTGAGATCAAGCTCAACAGCGAAGAATCAGCTGCCTTAAGGCGATCTGCAGAGGCCGTAAAAATCCTGTGTGAGCACGTGGATAAGTTATTATAAATACAGAACAAAGAAATCAGAAGTCGGACAACTGATAGCTGACGTCTGATCACTAAAAAGAATGAATCTCATTAAAGCAGAAAGACGTTTACTCGAAATTCTCTTGCAAAAATCCTTTAAATACAGTGAAGTGCCTATCTTCAAACTGGTATCGGGGAGGATGAGTAATTATTATATTAATTGTAAAACAACGACCCTGGATCCTGAGGCTATGCTATTGATTGGACACCTCTTTTATAACAAGATCAAACCGCTTCATATACATGCCATCGGTGGTCTGACCCTGGGCGCAGACCCAATTGCCTTTGCCACCGCCATGGTTAGCGGCATGCAGGACGATGCCGTGAATGCCTTTGTCGTGCGTAAGAAGGCAAAAGAACACGGACTCATGAAATGGATCGAAGGTAATGTGCGTGAGGGCGACAAGGTTGTTATTGTCGATGATGTAGTGACTACCGGCCAATCAACGATAGAAGCCGTTGACCGTGCAATGGAGTCCGGGCTGAATGTTATTAAAGCGATTGCCCTGGTGGATCGCCAGGAAGGCGGGAGGGAAAATATTGAAAGAAAAAATATTCCCTTTGAGTCCGTCTTTACAAAGGACGACTTAATGAATCTTCATAAAAAATCGTAATAATCACGGCAAAGGCGCAAAGAACGCAAAGAAAAAGAGAGTGGGGAGTTGATTGGTTGAAATAGTAACAACTTCCCTGTTTCCCAACTTCCCAAACCCTGCTTTTCTTCTCTTTGTGTTTCTGTGGCGAACTAAACTGGTATAAAATAAATATGGAAAAACGCGGGTTTTGGTCCTGGTTCTTGCAGAGAATTACTGCCCTGTTGCTTGTGATGGGTATGTCTGTCCATTTTTTTACCTTTCATTTTAGTCCCGGCAGGTATGCCGCCCGCTATCATGATGAAATTATCCATCGGTTTTGTTCTCCCGGATGGATTGCCTTTCATGCCTGTCTCCTTGCGTTGGTGGTTTTTCATGGTCTCAACGGGTTGTGGGGTATATGTATAGATTTTAATTTTAGTGAAAAATCCGCACGTTATGTCAGGCAAACTCTCTGGTTTATGGGACTTGCTCTTTTTGGTGTTGGGATATATATTCTTGTTTGGTTTGCAACAACCAACGGTGGATTTTAAGTTTGTGGGTGGCGCGGACAAACTTGTTTGTCCGTGTTTGTCTCTGTTAAAGAATACATAGCGTAGCATTGCCGCAACCAAGTTGACCACCCCTCTTTCCTCTCCTTCGCAAGGAGGGGACTTCGTCGTGAGCGCAGTCGAGCGATGAAGGGGTAGGAAAAAAACTTA
>JAUPKS010000354.1 GCA_030837315.1 Planctomycetota bacterium | reverse complement strand
CGGTATATGAGGAGATTCTGGAGTCTATTGAATTTGATTGGCCCAATGAAGGGGAAAAGCCCGTGCCAAGCCCTTTTAGCGCTATTTTAAAAGGCTCTATCGATATTGATACCGCAGGTAAATACACATTTAAGATAACGTCAGATGATGGTTCCTGGCTTTATATAGATGATATCCTGGTAATAGATAATGGGGGCAGCCACCCAATAAAATCTGAGACAGGTAGTCTTGCATTAGAAAAAGGGGCACATAAAATAACGATTAAATATTTTGACAGGGGAGGCGGGGCTGTTCTTAACCTGTCGTGGTTCCCACCCGGCGGTGTCGAATCAGGGATACCGGTGGAAAGCTTAACAATAAAAGATTAAGAAAAAAGAGGGAAGAAAATAAATGAAAGAAAAAAAGGAACATGGGAGTATGAAAGAACAACAAAAACAAAGGGTTCTATTATTCGTAGCCTTTTTCCTTCCCCTTTTAACAGGGTCATTCCTCCGTTTCTGGGACATTGGTCTCAGACCTTTCCATTCGGATGAAGGTGTAAATAGTTTTTTCGTGCTTAATTTATTCAATAGAAACTATTATCACTACGACCCAGCTAATTATCATGGTCCCTTCCTTTATTACATTGGTTTAATCCCATTTTATATTTTAGGTATTTCCGACTTTGCATTCCGCCTCATGCCTGTTTTGTTCGGTATTATGGTCGTGACTTTGTTATATCCACTCCGAAAAAGATTAGGCACGATGGGTCTACTGACAGCAGGATTACTCACTGCGTTCTCTCCTGCAAACTCATTCTTCTCAAGGGATACAATCCACGAAATTTATTTAGTATTCTTTTCACTAGCGATTGTTGTTTCTTTTTTTCTTTATTCTGAAACAAAGAAATCGAGGTACATTTATTTCGCTGCTGCAAGCATTGCCTTTGTCGTTACCATAAAAGAAACTTATATAATGACTTTTGCAGTCTATGCGTTGTCTTTAGCAATTACGTATAGTTATGAAATACTTTCCTCTTCTAAAAGTAGCAGATTTCACTATTTTAAAGATATATTTATCACGTTTGCAGTTAATTGCAAGAAAAAGAAATATGCTCTCGGTATAAGCATTGGAATATTTTTGCTTATCAATTTTCTGTTTTACTCATCTTTTCTCACCTATTATGCAGGAATTAAAGGTATTTTGACTACACTGAAAATATGGTCAAAGACTGGTGTACACAGTGGAGGCCATGCCAAGCCGTTCTTTTATTATTTTAAAGTGCTTTACAAATTTGAACTTCCTATGCTGGTTTTAGGAATACCTGGATTTCATTATTCATTCAGGCGGGGAAATAAATTTACTGTTTTCGTGGCTTCGTGGACTATTCTTGTCTACGTCATCTATTCCTTTATACCCTACAAAACGCCCTGGTTGATTTTAAATATCTTGCTACCGCTTTCTCTGATGGGGGGAATCTTTGTAAACAATATATTCAGCCTTGTAGAAAAGAGATGGCATTATGCAATCTTTTATTTTCTGTACGTTAGTATTTTTGGTTTTTCCTGTTATCAGTCTATTATGCTGAATTTTAAAAACTATGATGACGAACGATATGAACTTGTCTATGTGCAAACCAAGCGGGATATTTATAATTTATTGGCTAGATTAAAATCTCTTTCAAATACCTGCGGGAAAGACATGGCTATTAATATCGTTTCGAGAGAATACTGGCCGTTACCCTGGTATCTCAGAGAATACAAAAATGCAAAATTCTGGGGCAACGTAGTTGATAATCCAAACGCACCTGTTATCCTGGTAGATAAAAGCGGAGAAGCAGACCTGATCAAAAAACTAAAAGGCGAGTATAAGAAAGAACGTTTTGTATTACGACCTGGTGTTTGGCTCACAGCATATATACAAAAAAGTCTCTATGATATCGAGACTAACACCCAATCAACGGCAAAAAAAATCGCTCAACCAGGTGCCGAAATTTCAAAAGAAGAACTCGGTCTGGGCTTAATTGCAAAATATTACTATAACATTGAATGTATTGGCAATCCTTTTTTGTCACGAGTAGAAAAAGATCCTATTTCTTTTATCTATAATGACGAGTCGAAAAAACCTTACCGATCTCCTTTCGGTATCGAATGGGAAGGGTATCTGTTTATTCCACAAAAAGGAGTCTATCAATTTGCGACAAAATCAGATGATGGTTCTGTAGTTTACATTGATGAAAAGCTGATCGTCAACAATGACGATATTCATGCGTTAAAGTATGTTTCCGCTATTATACCTCTGGAAACAGGGTTTCATAATATTCGCATACGATATTTTGATGGAGGTGGTGGGGCAATTATGGAACTTTTCTGGACACCACCAGGCGGAAAAGAATCGATTGTTCCGGGATCGGTTTTATTTCACAAAAAGTGACGTCACCGATAACATCCTTTAAAATCTTTCATTTTTATCCTGAATATATCCCTAAACATCTGAAGAGAATGTCGAATTGGATTCACCTTACTTAATGCAGAATTTTCCCACCGTATGGGAATTTCCTTTATCTTAAAATTAAATTTCCGTGACAAATAAAGGGCTTCCACATCAAAGGAAAAACCGTCGACGGTACACCTGCTAAAGACTGTTTTTACAACCTCCTTTTTGAAGCCTTTAAATCCACATTGGGTATCAACGATCCCTTTCAGCAACACCCTGTTTACGATGAAATTAAAGGTCTTGCCCATTTTTTCCCTGTACCAGGGTTGCCGAATAGTAATGTAGGAACCATGCATGCTTCGCGACCCAATAACTACATCATAACCATTGGTAAGATACGGCAAACACTTTTCTATTTCCTCAATAGGGGTAGAAAGATCTGCATCGGTAAAAAAGAGGTATTCACCTCGTCCAGACAACATACCTTTTCTCACAGAATAACCCTTACCACGATTCCGTTCATTTGCTAAAATAACAACATGGTTGTCTGAACATCCAAAATTCCTCACCATCTGGAGGGTGCCATCCGTAGAGCCATCATCTACAATAATTATTTCATAGGGAAAGCCTTGATTGAAAAGATA
Organism: Planctomycetota bacterium; assembly: GCA_030837315.1. Classification (GTDB taxonomy): domain Bacteria; phylum Planctomycetota; class Brocadiia; order Brocadiales; family Brocadiaceae; genus Brocadia. The sequence continues at coordinate 22,405 of JAUPKS010000354.1, read as the reverse complement.
CGCACGGATTTTATCAAGGGTAGATAACAACCTCTTTTCCTCGTTATACGCAGGAATTATTATGGACAGAAAACATTCGTTCATCTATGCGTGTATTGCTTTTGAACTCAACCAAATACGAATTATCAGGATTTTAGAAATGAACAGATAACCTTATTATTGTTCGACTAAGCGCTCACGACAAAGTCTGTGTACATCTGCAAAAATCTGCGTCCTGATTAAGCGAATCAAATTAAAACTTTAAATCGTTCACACTGAGGATTGCCGTTAGCATAGAAATTACAATTACACCGATAACTGCTCCCATAAGCAATATAAGTACAGGCTCAACCATCGTTACAAGCCTTTTCATACGATGCTCGACGTCAGCGTCAAAATTATCTGCGACTTTAAGAAGCATTTGATCCAAATTTCCCGTCTCTTCACCCACTTTCAGCAAATGGACAGCAATTTCCGGGAGGAAACCCCTTTTTGCAAGTGATACGGTAAGACCTGCACCCTCTTTCACGTTGCCTTTTACATTTCCCAGAATATCAACAAGATATTGATTGGATAGCACATCCTTAACTATATCCATCGACTTCAGCAGTGGTACACCATTTTCCAGCAATGTACCAAGTGTTCTGGCAAATCTGGATACCTGCATTTTCCATAAGAGGTTACCGATAAGCGGCAATTTTAATTTTTTTTGGTCTATTTTTATGGATGTATTTTTATCTTTCATCGCTTTTTTATACGAAAAGAACACAGCCACGGCAGCAAGAATTAAAACCCAACCATATCGAATAGAATATTGGCTCATACCCATGAGTATCATTGTCGAAAAAGGAAGAGCAATTCCCATTCCCTCAAAGATCTGTGCAAACTTAGGAATAACATAAACAATAAGTGCTCCCACACATACGAGACCCGTGCTGCTCAGTAAGAGGGGATAAATCATTGCAGAAATAATTTCACTCCTGACTTTTTGTATCCTTTCCTGAAATGTTCCCAATCTCTTAAGTACCTGGGGCAATACCCCTCCTTCCTCTCCGGCACGCACCATATTTATATAAACGCCAGAAAATAGCTTAACATGATTAGCAAGTACCTCAGCAAAGGATTTTCCCGACTTAATTCCGTTCAGTAAATCCTCAATAACATCTTTAATTGCACTTCTATCTTGCCCGGACAACAAAATAGACAAACTTTTGTCAATAGGAATTCCCCCTTCAAGCAGTGTTGAGAGTTCTTGTGTGAAAGGTAAAACAGCTTTCTTATTTGCACGATTCAGGAGAAATCCAAAGCTTTTGTTTTTATCCGCTTGTTCAATATGTAAAATTATATGACCTGATTTGCGGAGTTCACTAATCAAGTCAATCTTACTCAGAGCTTCTTTCTCCCCTTCTACAATGCCGCTGGAGGTAGTTAGTAATTTGTATTTAAATATGCTCATAAACAACTATTTTTTAATATTCGATCTCATCACAACAATCTGTTCTTCACCATACCAATCAAGCTTAATTTGATCAGGTTCTATATTTTTTACCTTATATTCTGCAATCTCTTCGCCTTCCTCGATGAAGATAAAAGGTTTTTTGTTTACGGTTTGATCAGGATTTTCTATTAAGGCTTTTTTTGCATTCCCAAGAATCAGGATTCCTCGCAACGTTATCTTTTTAGGTGTCCCTCTTGGTTTCTGTTGGTTTTCTATAGATTGTGAAACGACTTGTGGAATCCCTTCCTCATGCTGTTTGGAACTAATCTTCGTTTCCGGTGGAGTCCAAGCACTACGATTTGGAGAAAACGGGTTGTTTGACAATATAAGCTCATAATTATTTATTGATTTATTATCCGTGTGCAAAGGTGGCAACACATTGTTCTTCTCGGGAATTTCCTTTACGTACTTTTCTGGTTTTATGGTGTTCTCGGGCGGATAATATACTAACAACACACAAATAGCTGTAAGACTTACCGCACCAATGAACAAAACAAGGTTTATAATAGGTAAATAATGCTTCCATTGCTTTACCGTTTTCCCAAAAGTTTCCAGAGCAAACCATAGTGCTTTTTTATTCATACTAACGGACTTCATAGGCGTTACGACTTCTTTTCTATCGAGGCAATGGCCGTCAAGGTAGAAGAAACAGTTGCACCTTTTACAACATTTAACCCTAAGGTTTTTATTTTTAGATTATCGAGAAAAAGCAGTTTATCATTATTATACTCTATATCGTATAAGAAATTCTGTAGTTTTTGAGAATTATCTAAATCACTTAATTCGAAATTGATTGATAGTTCAATAAGATATGGTTTCTTATTGATAATCTCCTTTTTTAAAGCCGTACTCCTCGACACAATGAGTCCATTCTTGGTAGCCAAATTATTTATCATTTCCTGTAATTTTGCAGAGGCAAGCTCTTCCGTTTCCTCGGACAGGAATTTTTCTTGAAATTTCGTATAATACTGATCAAGATCGGTTAATCTGGTCTCATACTGTTTTTTATTAGCTGCAAACGAATAATATTTTTCCAGGAGCTGCTTTTGTGTTTCTAATCTCTCTTTCGTTTCGTTAATCGATTTAAAAAAGGGAGCAATCGCAACTCTATCAATACCTATATAAAGGAGAACGACAATAGCCATAATCAAAAGCATCCTCTCCCTCATCTTAAATTTATTAAAAAGCTCTAAGAATTTCCCCATATTCTATTATTTTTCCATGTTTCCTTTTATTCGAAATTTCTCTCTGCCACTCTGTGTCTTTGTAACAGGAGAAACTAATCCTACCCCTGAAAAATGTGGTGAATTTTCTAATATCGGAATTAAATTAGTTGAAGACACTGCATCACCTTCTACTTCGAAACTATTATCTACGATTGTAATAGCCTTGACCCAGGCATCATTCGGCAGCACTTTTGCCAATTCGAGGATTACATCAATTCTCGGAATGTAGCTTCCTTTTATTTCATTAACTTTGTTAACAGCTTTATCCAGGATTGCAATACGCTCTTGAAGTTTTTCAACAACAGAAACGTCTTTTTTAATCGACTTAATCTGCGTATTTATCGTTTTTAAAATTGCCAGATTGTTTGTCTTTTGAATATACGGAATAAAAAATATAAAGCATCCAAGGAAACCTATTAAAAAACACATTAAAACAGTTTGTGCATTAAGCCGCTTTCTTGACGAACTAATAAGGCTCAGATTACACGGATATTCTGATAAACCATACAGTGCACTCCCGTACGATTCTAAATATTCATCCAATACTTGAGAAGGAATTTTACATTCATTTGGTAAAAACCCATCGATAACGTTTGCAAAAAGTATTTCGTCTGGAAGATGTGTTTTGATCTGATTGATCAATTCTCCCTCTGTTTTCACAATTGAGGATAATACCAGATGATTATTTTCAAACCTGTTATAACTGTAGTTCTTTGCATTTTTGTTAACTAAAACAAGAGAGCCCTTTTTTTCCTCCAGAATAGGAAGGAATGCAAAAGGAGAAATAATAACCCGTGAAGGAATAATTTCAATGGCTTGCAATCTCAACAATATATTATCCAGCTCCGTCTTTTTCACCGCAACAATGAGAACTTTCGTATCGTATCTGTGCTGAGATAATGAATGAATATCAAAATAAACATCTTCATTACTAAAAGGAATAAAACTATCCAATTGATACGTAAGTGCCTCCCTTAACTCTTTCAGATTTGAATGTGGATAGTCGATTTCTCTAACAATGGAGAGTTCTCTTGGCAAAGAAAGAATAATCTCTCCCACAAAATTTCCTCTCTGTAGTAGCGCATGTTTTAATTGCTGGACATCCTTGAGCATAAAATCTTTGATCTTGAATGTCTCGTGCGAATATTTAACCAGCTTTTTGCAAACGACCGTTATAATAAGATCGTTCCCACAGATAGATAAACCCATTGCACTTTGGGAAAACATACTGACAAAAGGTATCTTTTTCATAATTACAGAATTCATTAAATCTATTCAGGATACGCTGCAAGAATTTCACAACTTCCTACACCTTTTAGAACAAAAAGTTTATATGAATTTTTTATTTTCCCTGAAGAAACAATTGAATTGATTGTTATATAGTTTGAATCATCTAATGTTAAATAATTCCTAACATTGTCATAATCCTTGCCGATAATGCCAAAATGCCTGAATATCTCTTTTAAAGTATCAAGTTTTCTAATTCTTCCCTGTTTTTTCCTCAAACGAATTATTGCATGTGCCATTTCGTCAGTAAGCGTTGGCACGTAAAGAAGAACTTCCTTCGATGCAAAATTAACATTGACCTTACCCGATCCATAAATTGTCAGATGATCCCGCAGCATTTCAAATATTTGCGGAGTAATCCCCTTTACTAAAGTCAACTCTTCAAGAGACTCAAACAGCCCATTTTTCGGCTCATATGGTTCTGGCAATGTGGCATAAAAGTCTTTTTCTGCACCACTCATATGGTGCAAATCATCTTCATCCAACCAATCGAGTAGAGAATCCGTTATAGTTTCAGCAACAAGCTCTTCCAGTTTATAAGCAGTGAGAAATTTAATAAAACTCACCCTAGTATCATCTGTTATCTTATTTACATTTATTTTTCCACTTTCATCACTGATAGACACTTCACAATCTCTATTTCCTATCTGCAGCGAATATGAGTTATTACTTGGCACCCAGGAATTCCTGTTTCTATTTTGATTTTTTTTGCGAGGGTCTGTTTCCCCTTTGTTTTTTAACCTTGGAACATTACCACTCTTCGTATTTTTTCCCTGTTCTTCTGATAGTAACAGTTTTTGTGTCGCATAAATACAGGCGCCACGAGCCGCATAAATATTCTTTACACGCTCAGTAAAGGTAATTTCTGTTTTAATAGCAATCGTGGTATTACGGGTAAAACTTATTGCTATAAAACCAAAAATTACTATTGCCCAGAGGCTAAAAATCAGTACATAACCATGATTGGTGATATAAGTTCTTGTTCCTTTCCGTGTTTTGACACCAACAATTTTATTGCAAGAGGGACTTTCTCCTTTGTTTTTTCTTTCCATTGTAAATCCGTACCTTCTATAACATCAGCACTTTGAATCTTTGACGGCAAGTCGCCTTTCTTATCGGCTGCCTTTTCCTCTTCACCGTCAACGTCAACATCAACGTCTCCTTCATTATCAGTCTCTTCAGTCACTGTCCCAAGGTAAGCAAACGAAATCTTATCACAATCCTTGAGAAATACTGTATAATCCTTATCTGTGCTTAAACGACTTTCCAATTCCTCAGACAATTTAATCAATACCGCGGGGTTAGCCCTGAGTTCTGAATAAATGAGATCCCATAAACCCTTATCATTTATTATAACTTTATAATTGGCAATCACGAATCCTTGTCCATAATGTCTTGCAAAAGAAAGGGGTGATACAAAGGTAAGAAAATCTTTGTCCCCCAGGAAGTAAATGGTTTTCTTTTTCTTAGACTTTTTACTCTCTTCAGTCTCTACAATATCCTTATTTGGCACCTTCTGGATACGTAATGAGGATGTTTGTTGCCAGAAGAAATCATAAGCAGCCTTTTCCTTTGTCGAGTCGTTAAACCACGTTTCTTCCTTCTCCATAGAAAACAGGCCTATTCTTATTGCATACGTACCAGCCATTATCAACATGGTACCAATAAACATGGCTATGAGTAATTCAAATAAGGTAAAACCTTCTTTCTTTTTCATTCAGTTCTCTTTAGAGAGACAAATCTAGTCTGATGTTGTCCCCGCCTCCTCGTTATCTTCTCCTTCGGATTCCTCGGATTCCTCGGAGAAAAAAATCGTTTCAATACTTATTCCACCCACAAGTGTACTAAGCAACATGGTTCCTTTTGGTGGAAGTTCTATGAGGTCTTCATCAACATGAGCCAGACTCAAACTGATTTTATCCTTTGCTTCTTTATATTTATCTACTTCTGACACCCGCCACGGTAAACCATCCTTTGTTATACCTTCAAAAATATTTCCCTCATTTCCCTTTATCTTTTTTTCCCCCAGTATCCCCAACAAAGCCTCTTCCGTTTTGGTTCTGGCAAGAAGTAATAATTCTGTATGTCTATCAATTTTTTCTCTTAACCTTGATGAATTACCGATTAAACTAAAAAAAATCCCGATAGAGATTCCCACTATGGCTAAAGAAACCATAACCTCCAGGATAGTAAATCCATTTTTATTCTCTGCTCTAGTATTTTTCACCTTCATCTAACCTTTGTGATATCAGAGGTTCTATTTCTTTTAACTTTTTCTGGAAGGCATTGGTTAACGCATCTGCTTCTTCGGCATTATTTGCGATATATGGGGTTATTAACATTATCAACTCTGTTCTTTTATTAATAATTGAGGTAGATTTAAATAAATTTCCCAAAAAAGGAATGTCACCTAAAAGTGGTACTTTGTCTATAGACTTCTCGTCGTTTTGTTGGATTATACCACCCAAGCTTATCGTATGACCACTCTTTATCACAAGAGAAGTCTCTGCCTGGCGAGTCGTGAATGTAGGATTAGTTTGTTGTGTCAATGTTCTATTTACATTACTTACTTCTTGTTTTATATCGAGTGTGATAAAATCATTTTCAGCAATATGGGGGGTCACGGTAAGGATGACACCGGTGTCACGATATTGTATCTGTTCAAAAGTAACCACAGTACCTTGCTGTGCACCAGAGGAAGTTTTAATAGGCACTTCTTCACCAACCTGAATATGTGCCGGCTGTTCATCCCGCACAAGGAGATGCGGTGCTGACAATACCTTTGTATTCTTATTTGTTGCAATGATATCGATCAGAATTTCGAAATTACCTTTTGTATACTGCATAAATGGTCTACCACTAGTTCTTGAAACTTCACCTGTTATTTTGCTATGCAGTCCACCTAACTGCAAACTACCCATATCCCATAGCCACTGTGTCCCATAATCTAAACTATCATCAAGAACCACTTCTAAAATTAACGCTTCAATAAATACCTGTTGTGGTGTGGCATCTACGGTCTCTATGATCAATTTTATCGCTCTATAATCAGTAGGCAATGCCTTCACAACAATGGTATTTGTTTTTGGATCAGCTACAATCTTCATTGCCTCAGGCTGTTTCTTTCCTATCACCTTAGGCTGTGCAGCCATTTTTTCGCTATAAATTTGTGTGAGAACAGGCACAATCGTTTCAGCTTTTTGGTGTTGCACTTTATATACATACACCGTGGAGTCCTCTTCTAATTCTGATGGAGGAACGTCAATGTTTTTTACCCAAAGGTCGATTTTCGGCAAAAGCTCCGGCATTCTCGTAACAACCAGCATTTTGTTTGAGTCAGAAAATGGCACGAAACTCAGTTCCCCCTCCGCACCAGCTTTTGCACCCAACGATTGCGCAAGGGTAGTGAGATCTTTCGCCACATTTTTTCCATCGGCATATTTAAAATCATAGAATTTCATGGCCTTGCCAGCAAAAAAAGGCATATCAAAGGTTTTTATTAATGTGAGCAGTTTTTCCATGTTTGATGCGGTTTCAACAATTATGATAAAGGGAGAGTCACCGTGTGTAACAATATTCCCCACACTCGTCATAAATGGCCTTAAAGTCGCATTCAAATTTTTAGGATTTTCATACTGGAGGGGAACAATTTGGATCATGATATTTTTATCGTACGAGGGAATTTTATCCCCATAAACTACAATATTCGTCTCGGGACGAGTTTCTGCCTTGGGCAGTATTCTATATAAATCACCATCCTTCATGATCGCAAAATCATATACGTACAACAAGGTATTAAGCATGGAAATGAGTTCTTCTTTATAGACCTGTCCCGTGGCATGGAGATTGATTGTACCCCCCACTCGTTTGTCCAAAATATAGTTTACATTCAGAATTTCCCCCAATATAATCTGTAAAACATCTTTTAATTCCGCATTATCAAAATTAAATGCAATATCAATTTTATCTCCTGCATACTCAGGTTTGCGGATGGAAGGCTCAGGCCTTTTGAGTTCTTCTTTATAGATAAATTCATCCTGTATCCCTTCCTTCCTCTCTTCAGGAACTTCTTTTTTCGGTGATATTTCAAATTCCCAAGGCTTCTTTTCTACTTCTTCAGTTGTGGTAGAAAGAGTGATTGGTGCTTTAAATGGTACAAAATCAGACTGTCTTACCTGCGTTTCTTTGCATCCACTTGCAAACAACACAAGCGCTACTGCGCTTAGGAACGTGCATTTATTCATCACCAATTCTCCCATACCTGGGTTAATTTTTCATTCATGAATACCGTCCGACCCTTGTTTATGCTATGCATTATTAAGGAAGTGCAGCTAATATTAGTTTCTAATGCTATACGTTGATCTTAATTACTATTGGTGGGCAAGCACAGAATGATGCGGAAGGGGGGACTTGAACCCCCACGTCGTTTTATTGACACTAGCCCCTCAAACTAGCGCGTCTGCCGATTCCGCCACTTCCGCTTTTCGTGGAATTGATCATATCTGATTAAGAGAAGACTACTTAGTAATTTTAACACAACAGCATGAAAAGTCAAAATAATTTTAACCAGTTTTTTAAAGATACTCATGGATAACATAGTATGAAATGATACTTCTTTATGATAGAGTATATTATCAAGGATTTGTCAAATAAATATGCATAAAAAGGTTGCTTGAAAAAAGTATTTAAAATTCTTCAGTTTTATCATCAATCTTTACCCATCGTTTACCCAAGGGTTTTTCCCAGCGAACATCGACATATTCCATGTTTTTTAGATTCGTCCCTTCGGTTTTTGCAATACTTAAAAGGTTTTGCAGTTTCTCTTCATCGGAAAGTTCATTTGGTTCATTGCATAAAGGAGAACATCCCCATCGTATCTGCGTATTATTTTCCGTCCATAAAATGATATCACTTTTACCGGTAAATCGCCTTTTACACACATTAGATACATCAACAGCCACAACTTTAAAAAGGCTATGGATATTATTTGCCCTGAGGAATTTCACCAGCGCTACCCCAGCCTTAATGCCTTTGTCATTCCATGTGCTTCCGTAGAAAGGCAGTTTCGTGAGTTTTTTACTTTGGATACAAGGACTATCATATTCTGTATTTTGCAATGTGTAATATTCTTTTGGTAGCAAGACAGATTCATCATCCACGAGATACGTACTGCTTCCACTTTTAACGATAGCTATGGGTTTGCGAAGCACAAGTTTAATGGCTAGTTTATTAGGAAAAACCCGTTTGATCGAATCTACTTTTTTAACTAAAACAACCCCCCCATACACATCTGCTATTTTTTGTGTCAAATTGTTCTCATACATGCCGTACTGCTCGTTCAAGGTTGCTATCTGTTTTATATCATCAGAAAAATGTTCATTCATCCAGGAAGGTGTATGGAAAGAGAAAGTGGAAGGACTGACCTTGAAAATATTTAAGTCTGTCAGAGAGTACCATATCTTTTTTATTCCCCATATGATAAAAAATATTATACAGGCACATACGACAAATCGGAGAAAAAAAGGATAGAACGTTCTTTTAAATTCCTTTATTTTAATCAAAAACCTATCCGTAAACGTCTTAAGAATGGATATGCTGATCATAGGATCATTAATTTTGTATTGATTCATTAGCAGTTACAAGCGTGCGCTGGAAAGCAAGATCGACAATTTTTTCGCATAATGAAGAGAAAGATATACCCGCTGCCTTTGCCGCCTTAGGCAGTAAACTTTTCTCAGTAAAACCAGGGATTGTATTTACTTCCAGTAAATACAATTTGTTCTTCCCGTCCAGTAACATGTCTACCCTGGAAAATCCTCTACAACCAAGCACTCTGTGTGCGTGTAAGGCTACTTCTTGCGCTTCAGCGTATAGAGAAGATGTAAGTAATCCGAACTCGCGGAGAGAATTAGCAGTTCTCCTGTCATGCGCCCCGGCGGTTTTTTCTACAATCAGGTATTCCGTCCTATTGTCCGTATATTTGGCATCGTAGCTAAAAAATTCCATTGCCGGTTTAATTTCGATTATGGGCAGTGCCTTATCATCTAATATACCGACAGTAAACTCCCGCCCTCTTATGTATTTCTCTATAAGCACCTCGTATCCAAACTCAAATGCCTTTTTCAAGGCCACTTGAAGATGGGTAATATCTTTGATTATGGATATACCTATACTAGAACCATTCCTCGTAGGCTTTAAAACTACCGGCAATCCAAGCCTCATTACTTCGTGTTGTATCTCGCTCAATTCCTGAAATTCCGTCACAGCGACATAATTTGGCACCTGGAGACCGGCTTCGATAAAACGTTTTTTTGTCGCAACCTTATCCATTGCAAGCTTGCTAGCACTAATACCAGAACCCGTATATAGAATTCCCTTTGATTCTAAAAGTTGTTGTACACCTCCGTCTTCTCCGAAATATCCGTGTAAAGCAATAAAAGCAACGTCTATTTCTCGTTGATCTAGTTCGTCAATCTTCTCATCTTTTACATCAATGCAAGAAACAGTAAGCCCGGCATCTCCTAATGCTTTTGCTACTGCATTACCAGAACGTATTGAAATTTCCCGCTCAGGAGACACCCCCCCCATCAATACAACAACATTTTTCGGTTTCATCTCACACACTCCTTTTCAGAATCTTGAAACTAAATCATAAGCAACGTTCCACACATCACCAGCACCCATTGTCAAGACTATATCGCCAGGCTTTACATTTGAAGAAAGTACGTTTACAATATCACACAATTGTGGAATATATTGTATGTCAACACCTGCATTGCGAGTTTCTTCATACAACTTCATTGCATTCATTGCAGTTTTTTCATAATCATTATCCCGAGCCGCAAAGATATCTGCAAGAATCACCTTATTGGCATTTTGAAAAGACATTGCAAATTCTTTCAATAAATGACGTGTCCTGCTATATTGATGAGGTTGAAATATACACCATATCTTTTTTTCAGGATAAAGTTCCCGTGCTGCCCTTAAGGTAACGCGTATCTCGGTTGGATGGTGTGCATAATCATCAATTACCGTAATACCACTCCTCACTCCAACAATTTGGAACCGTCTATTCGCCCCAAGAAAAGATGCCAATGCCGTCTTAATAGAATCTTTATCCACTCCAATAAATGTACACACAGCAATCGCCGCCAATGCATTTAATACATTATGTGACCCTGGTATTTTTAATATAAATTCATCAAAAAATTTATCCTTTTTAAAGACTCTGAATCTTTTTATACCACTACCGACTGGAAGGACTTCGCCATACCAATCAGAAGAGTTATCAAGAGAATATGTTTCTACCTTACAATAAGCTCTCTGGACTGCAACTGCTACGTTGTCATCGTGATTATTTACAACTAACAAACCATCTTTTGAAATCGAGGATGCAAAATCGCCAAAGGCATTTATTATTTTTTCAATATTTTCATAATAGTCTAAATGGTCTTCTTCAATATTGGTAATTACTCCCACTTGTGGCGTAAGGTTTAAAAATGACCTGTCATATTCACAGGCCTCTGCTACAAACAAATTCCCTTTTCCCAGATGTGCATTGCCACCAATATCCGGTACCTCTCCACCAATAACAAATGTTGGATCTAGTCCCGCCGTTTTTAGTATGGTAGAAATCATTGCACTTGTAGTTGTCTTCCCATGAGTGCCGCTGATCGCAATGCCGCGTTTTTCTTTCATTAATGAACCAAGTATCTGAGAGTATTTTACCACTTTTATACCCAGCTTCCGCGCTGTTTTAAGATCCGGATTGTCTTCAGAAATAGACGCGGATACTACTACCATATCTGTTTCCAATGACATAAAACTTCCATCTTGCTTTGTAGTAATCTTTGCTCCCATTTCTTCCAGTGTTGAAGTCAGTGAAGATGTTCGTAAATCTGAACCAGCTACAATACAACCTTCATGTATGAGAATGCGTGCAACAGCACTCATCCCAATACCACCAATACCAATAAAGTATACGCAATGCCCACGTAAAGGTCGACAATTAAATTGACTCTCTAACGGCGACGTGCATACTTGTGCCCTATTTCCAATTTCTGACAAATTCATAACACGGTTCCCTCTTTTGGTCGAAAAATTACCTTCATCAATGGAAATTAATCCCCGGTTAATACCCTTACGCACGCTAGAGAATTTTATCGTGTACTATAATATTAGCCAACAAGCAGTGCAAATTGCGCACTCTTGAGACCGATTACCCTACAGATATTATCCACAACGTTCATAGCTGCATTCGGCATCCCCGTTCCCTTATTAAACATCTTCATCCGATCATACTTCTCTTGATTATTAAAAAGGTCTGTAATAAGTTCTACGATTTTTTCAGGTGTCAAATCAAGCTGTTGCAACAAATACCCGCCCCCATTGCTTACCAACTCCATTGCATTCCAATATTGATGGTTATCCGCTGCGTAAGGATAAGGAATCAATATAGCAGGAATACCAACTGCGGTAATTTCCGCAATGGTAGTTGCGCCTGCCCTGCAAATGATTATATCTGCCATACAAAAAGCAGCTCCCATGTCATCGAGAAAACTACAGACAAACGCATCTATTTTCGCTTGTTTATAAGCGGCCTTTACACTCTCATACTCGTATTCACCTGTACAGTGAATTATCTGCAGATCGTTATATAACAACTCAAATTTGGGTAAACTTCGTAATACAGTCTCATTGATTGCCTGCGCACCCTGACTGCCGCCTGTAATCAGCAGTGTTTTTTTAGAAAGACTCAGACCGAATTTCTCGGCAGAGCGTCTTTTATTGCTGGACAAGATTTCCTTCCGAATCGGTGTCCCCGTTACACGAACAACTTTTGCCTTGTTAAACCATTTGAGCGCTCCACGCCAATGACAATACACCTCATCAACCCATCTAGCTAAAAACCGATTTGCCTTCCCGGGAATTACATTCTGTTCAAGTAACACCGATGGAATGCCAAGCAATTTTGCAGCGATTATTGGAGCGACGGATGCATAACCACCCAAACCGACTATAATATCAGGGTTAAATTTTCTTATTTCTAAGAGGGATTCAAAAATACCGCGAAACGTTGCACCAACAAACGCAAATAGCTGTTTGCACGATTTCCCCCATTTTTTTGCACGTACTTGCCGGTACTGGAACCCTTTTTGTTCTACGCATCGTTTTTCAAATTTTTTATCCGTTCCAAAAAAGACAATCTCTGCCCCGTGAAACCGAGAGCGAATTTCTTCTGCCGTACTCAATCCCACCATCAAATGTCCACCCGTCCCCCCCCCAGCAAAAACTATTTTCATTTTTTATACCCCTTTTTTTTTACAAACATCTTTAGTACAAAAAATAAACACACATGACGCATTATGAGACCATGGTATGCTTGAATTTTACACAAAATCTACCATAAACAAGTTTTTCTCCCATCACCAAGAAAAACTTGTTATATTCGATGTTATCTTATGCCAAACCCTCACAGGCAACATCCTATCCATTTTATTTTCCGATGATTCTACCCTATCCATCGGTAAACTTAGCGGTTCTGATACTAAAGACTGCCTTGCAATATTGATCAATATACCAACCCCTATCATCGAAAACAACAACGAGGATCCTCCGGAACTGACAAAAGGCAATGGAATACCTTTTGTCGGTACCATACCAGAGACAACAGCAATGTTGATAATCGCCTGTAATCCAAACATTACTGTAATTCCAAACCCTAAAAAAAAGCCAAAAATATCTCTGGCTTTATGTACAATCTTTAACCCCTGCCATATTAATAACAAAAAGATGCCGATAACAGCGATCACACCAAGGAAGCCAAATTCTTCCCCTATAATAGTAAATATAAAATCACTGTTGCTTTCTGGTAAAAAAAAGAGTTTTTGCTTACTGCTCCCTATCCCTAATCCTGTCAAACCACCGGAACCAAGGGCAATCCACGACTGAATTATGTGATATCCTGTTCCCGATGGATCTTTCCATGGATCGACAAAGGCCATCAGCCTGTCTTTTCTATAGGAGACCTCAAACAGCATTGTGTGTATAAATGGCACAAAAGACATGGCAGTAAGACAGACAAAAATAATTCTTGTTCCACCAACAACAAGCATAATCAACGATAGTATTGCGACAAACGCTGAAGTCCCAAAATCTGGCTCCTTCATTAAAAGAGCACTCGTCAATGCTGTAACACCAATGGGTATTATGAAGCCACGCTTAAATTCAGACATGCGCCCCTGATTTTTCGCAACATACCCTGAAACAAATATGATAACTGCCAATTTTGCAAATTCAGAGGGTTGAAAGCCCACTACATGATTGAATCGAATCCACCGACGGGCACCGTTAGTAACTGTTCCTATCCCGGGTACTAATACAAGCAGGAGGAAGCTGAAAGATATGACGAGAATGGGAATACTTAATTTCTGAAGGTAATGATAATCAACCCTTGACATCGTCATTAATAATACAGCACCAATAAATATCCACAAAAGATGCTTTATAAATTGGTAGCCATTTCCGCCGTGCACCGATGTTGCCATATCCGTACTATATACCGTAACAATACTAAACCCCAATAGGACAACCACGATATAGATAATAAAATGCCACGGCTTCACCAATATATCCCCTTTATAACAAGATAAAACTGAGCACTGCCAGCAAGGCTGCAACTATCCAAAACCGGACAGTAATCTTAGTCTCAGGCCATCCCTTAAACTGGAAGTGGTGGTGCAGAGGCGCACAACGGAAAATTCTTTTCTTTGTCATCTTATAGAAGGCAACTTGCATTAAAACAGAAACCGCCTCTGCAATAAAGACACCTCCGATAACAATCATTAACACTTCCTGTTTTAGAATAATAGCAATTAATCCCAGTACGCCTCCCAATGTTAAGGACCCTGTGTCCCCCATAAAAACTTGTGCAGGAAAGCAATTATACCACAAGAACCCCAAACCTCCGCCTGCAAGCGCAGCACAAAAAACACTCAATTCCCCACTTCCCGGAATATAAAGAATTCTCAAATAATTACTAAAATCCATCCTGCCAGAAACATAAGCAACAACAGCAAAAGCTATTCCCGCTATGATGCCACATCCTATTGCCAGGCCATCTAATCCATCGGTAAGATTTACAGCATTTGACATTCCCACAATAAAAAAGGTAACGAACAATATGTAGAGCGGTCCCAGATCAGGCCGAAAATCTTTTACCAAAGGAATTACCACGTGTGTTCCCCATGCAAACTTTTTCATATGGAAATATAATATCAATCCCAAAATAAGCCCCAGCGCAGACTGAAACAACAATTTTGATACATCAGTCAAACCAGCAGCTTTCGTCTGTGTAAGCTTGATATAATCATCGATAAATCCAAGTACACCAAACCATATCAAGGTAAACATAAGCAAAAGGATATATTCATTATAAATATTACACCAAAGGAGGACAGAGACTAAGATAGAGACAATGATAACAATCCCCCCCATCGTCGGTGTATTTTTTTTATCAAAATGCATACGTTTGAGTTCTTCTGAGTCAGTTTTCGTTGTGTCTTCACCAACTTTTAAAGACCGAAGTCGCTTGATAAACCAGTGACCAAAAAAAATGCTGATAAAAAATGCTGTAAAAGCAGCCAGACACGAACGGGAAGATATGGATTTAAGAATTTCCAGCGAATTTATCGAAGAAAATAAACTGTATAACAAAGCCCTTTTTACCTCTCTGCAATAATCTTAACGTATCTAATTCTCAGTCAGGACATCCAAATTGAGTTTATCATCTACACGATAAAAGGTTTTTGTCTTTCTACTCTTTATAAGACGGGATAAATTCCCAGTTTTGTTTCCGGAATTCCCGGATAGGGGAATTTATACGATAAGGATATTGTATTTGGTTGAATTCAGTGGTTTAATGGTCAATCCTATGCCCAGTTGTGCATAATCAGGATCAATGCTACCTTCCATACTCTATTTACCTTTGCCACAAGACCGTGTACATTCCTGGCAGAATCTTTCATGAAAAAAATGCCGTATTATGCTCTATAAATATTTCATAAACTTTTCAATAATATTTTCCATATGCATCCCTCTCGAACCTTTGATTAGTACCATATCATTTTCTCTGAATTCATTTATTTCAGAAGCCGCAATGTCCGTGGCATCTTTAAAACTGACGACTCGTCTTTCAGGCATACCAGATACTTTTGCAGCCTCTGCAATTTCAGATGCGTGCGCCCCTACTGTCCATAATAAATCAATATTGAGCGAAGCTACTGTTTCCCCAATTTCTCTATGTAATTGAAAAGACTCATTTCCCAATTCCAGCATGTCTCCGCAGATAAACACCTTTCTACCCTTTGTGTTCATTTCACTAAGATATTGTAAAGCTGCTCTCACAGACTCTGGATTTGCATTGTACGCATCATTAATAAGGGTAATCCTCCCAATACGCTGCTGCTCAATCCTCATTTGAGGTAGATCAAAGGAAGAAAAGACATCCTTGAGGCCGTAAATATCGTGACCTAATGCAAGACACACTGCAAAAGATGCCAAACAGTTACTGATATTATGATACCCGGGAATTGGAATATAAATTTCAAGGCGTCCATTAACTACGAATACATACCCTTTATCTTTCTTTCTTACGTCAGTACATCGGATATGCGCCTGGGAACTAAAACCAAAACCTATCGCATTTCCTTTAAATCCGTTGGCGATCTTAACACACCATGGATTATCAACATTATACACAAATACCCCATCTTTACGGAGATTTTCCACTATCTCTCCCTTTGCCAACGCAACCCCTTCAATGCATCCAAGTCCCTCAAGGTGCGTTTTTGAAACGTTCACAATTACTGCAATATCAGGTGCTCCAATTTCAGATAAACGTCGAATTTCCCCAGGGGCATTTGTCCCCATCTCAAGCACACCGTATTGATGCTTATTTTCTATTTCAAATATTGTTACCGGTACTCCAATAAAATTATTAAAGCTTTTTTGTGATCTTACGGCAGAACCAAAACGAGATAACACATGATACGTCATTTCTTTCGTTGTAGTTTTGCCATTACTCCCCGTTATACCAATAATCTTCGTAGCCAGTTTTTGGCGGTAATATCGTGCCAAATTTCCTAAAGCTGTTACCGTATCTTGTACTCTGATCGTCGGAAAATTCTCATATCCCACATTTGATTTTATTTCGCTGGAAATAACGGCACCCACTGCCCCTGCATCCATTGCCTGCACAACATACTGGTGACCATCAAAACGTTCTCCCTTGAGCGCAAAAAACAGATCTCCCTTCTGGACATTTCGACTATCGGTAGATATACGTTCTACCCTCGTATTGCTGCCAGCACATACTATTCGTCCACCGACAGCCATTACAACCTCTTCGAGTGATAGAACTTCCATTTTATTGCCTTAGCTATTCAAAAATGTGATATCGTACTGCTTTCTAAAATTTGTCTTACAACCTCTCGATCATCAAAAGGAATTGTGGTATCCTTTGATATCTGATATTGTTCGTGACCCTTACCTGCAATGACCACGACGTCACCATTTTTTGCTTCCAAAATGGCCTCTTCAATGGCAATTCTTCTATCTGCTTGCACCCGGGAACAAGCTTTTCTTCTCACCCCTTTTTGAATTTCATCGATAATATTATGCGGGTCTTCAGAACGAGGATTATCACTCGTTATCCAGAAAAGGTCTGAATATTTTTCTGCGATATGCCCCATCTTAGGCCTTTTTTTTCTATCTCTATCGCCACCACATCCAAAGACCAGGAGAATACGTCCTTTTGTGGTTTCCCGCAGAGTGCTTAAAACAACCTGGAGGGCTTGATGTGTATGGGCAAAGTCAATATAGACATGGAAATCCTGCCCGCAATCAACTTTTTCCAGGCGACCGGGCACTACGCCTACCGATTCAATACCCGCTTTTATCGCATCGATTTTAAAACCCAGCGTCAAACCATTCGCTGCCGCTGCCAATGCATTATAAACATTATGTTTACCCACCAAATTCAAGGTAATATCTATTTTCCCCCAGGATGAATTCAATAAAAATCTTGTTTTATCAACATCTATCTGTATTGTTTCGGCCGTCACATCTGCATTCTTCTTCTTTATGCCATACCAAACTACTTGAGCCCGTGTGCATTCGGCAAAATGTTTACTGGCATTGTGATCGGCATTCAATATTGCAAACGCCTCTGTATCTAATCCTTTTACCAGTTTAAGTTTTTCTGCTCTATAATTCTGTATATTTGCATGATAATCGAGATGCTCGACAGATAAATTCGTGAAGATCGCAGAACTAAACCGAACCCCCTCTACTCGATGCTGAGAAAGGGCATGAGAAGATGCCTCAATTACAGCATATTTTATACCTGATTTAAGCATTTCAGCGAGATACCTCTGTATTTCAACAGATTCGGGCGTTGTTTCTTGCGCCGGTATCACCCTCTTACCGATTTGATATTGAATCGTACCAATCAATCCTGCCTCACTGCCAGAAGCCTCGATAATTGACTTTGTAAAATAAGAAGTGGTTGTTTTACCATTCGTTCCGGTAACACCGACTACAGTCATTTGAGAAGAAGGTTCACCATAAAAACGCGTACTCATGGCTGCTAGTGCATAACGTGTATCAGGCACAACAATCTGGGGTATGCTTGAAACTGTTTCGATTTTTTTGTCTACAACAAGGGCAGTAGCTCCTTTCTCTATAGCACGAATAACATAATCATGTCCATCCACTTTATACCCTCTAATGGCAACAAACAGATAACCCTCTTTTACTTTACGGGAATCGTGGGTTATTCCATATACTTCCCTTTCAGCAAAACCAGAGGATTTGTGCTCTTTCAAACAAGAATAGAGTTCACGTAATTTCATAAATATCTATTTTATTTCCTGCAAAATATCTGTTTTTCTTCGATTGGAAAATGAATCTATTTTCAATGCTACATCAAAACCCTGTGTTTTCATACTCTTTGATCGGATAATCCGTTCATACAAATGCCGCGTCTTGTTAACCTTGTCTACTTCCTCAGCATATTCCCTTAAAAGTCTGTCCAGGATTTCTCTATTATGAGTTCGGGCCACCTCAAGCTCTTTTTCAGTTGCATGCAAACTGTACCATAAAATGAAATTCTGTTTATCAATTGCGTCTTGTGCCATCATTTTCACCCCTATTCTGCACATATCAGACCACAACAAAAGCCAATAATTTTATCACTCAGGTCCTGCTTTTTCAACCCATCTCAATCGCCTTAACACCTCCTTTTCGTGCAATAGAACATATAGATAGCTACAATTATTGCATTGCCATTTTAAACTTCGATGGTTCTTCTCCAAGATAAACAAGTGACCTTCTAATGATTTCTCCTACAACGGGGGCGGCAACCGTACCACCATAGTATGCACCATTCTGCGGTTCATTGATCATAACCAATACGCAAATGCGGGGCCGTTCTGCCGGGGCGTAGGCAATAAAAGAGCCAACATATTTTTCGTGAGAATATCGCCCACCTCCACTATGGGCTTTCTGCGATGTCCCCGTCTTTCCAGCGACATCGTATTCTAAGAGGTTTGCATTCTTCCCTGTGCCTTCTGTAACGACCTTCATTAGTATAGGATTCATTATCGTGCGCGCAACGTTTGAACTTATTACACGCCCAACGATTTGCGGGCTCTGAAATTTTTCTTTTCTTTTATTATCACTGTTTATTGTCGATTTTACAATCTTCGGCCTGAGCAACAAACCGCCATTTGGAATACTACAAAAAGCTGTAATAAACTGTAATGGCGTAACTGCAATCTCGTGTCCTATTGAAATAGATATGAGCGAATATTTCTTTGACCATTGCTTAACAGGACGAAAGATACCGCCTATTTCTCCCGGTAGTTCTACGCCTGTTTTCTCTCCAAAATTGAATTGTTTAAGATATCGATACATCCTTTCATTTCCCATAAGCATGCCTACCTTGGCCATTCCGATATTGCTTGAATAGGCAATAATTTCAGAAACAGTAAGCTCCCCGTGCCCTCCATGAGTATCATGCAAAATCCTGCCTTCTAAATTACATGC
The DNA here is from genome assembly GCA_030837315.1 of Planctomycetota bacterium. Taxonomy (GTDB): domain Bacteria; phylum Planctomycetota; class Brocadiia; order Brocadiales; family Brocadiaceae; genus Brocadia. The sequence goes on along the minus strand of JAUPKS010000354.1, from coordinate 2,308 downwards.
GCCATTATTACAGAAAAAAACATCGTCAGGTTTCACTAAACCCTGATCAAATATGCCTGAAATAACGACAGGCTTCATTAATGACCCCGGCTCATAACAATCAGTAATAGCCAGATTTCTCCTTGTGTTTGGAGGATATTTCTTAAAATGATTAGGATCATACGTAGGATAATTGGACATGGCCAGGACTTCACCGGTCATTGGATCCATGACAACTGCAGTTGCGGATAACGGCATCCATTTTTCACAAGCATTTTCCAACTCTTCTTCAGCAAGACGTTGAATATTGGCATCAATCGTCAATACAACATTATCTCCATGCCGGGGCAATTGAATCTCTGCATCAGGTGTAATAATTTGACGTTGTAGTGCATCCCGATTAATCAGTTGATACCCTGATTCCCCAGATAACACATTATCACACGACAACTCAACACCCTCAAGCCCCTTCTCGTCAATGTTGGTGAATCCAAGAATGTGACTGCCCAACTTGCCGTTAGGATAAAAACGATGATTCTCGTGTTTTACATAAATTCCTTTTAAAGACAATTTTGCGACTGCATTGAGTTCTTCATCGCCTATTTTTCGCTTAATCCAGGCAAATCGTTTATCCTTATTCAGAAGATTCACTACCTTAGATGAATTAAGTTTTAAGGCCTTGCTCAGATGATATGCTACATAGGAGATGTCTTCAATTTCAGCAGGATCTGCATAAACAGAACCTACTTGTAAAGATTCGGCAAGTGGACTCCCATTCCTATCTAAGATTGAACCTCTTCTTGCAGGTAACTCGATCTTTTTGCACTGCTGCACCTTAGCAAGTTTAATATATTTTTCGTGATCAATTAACTGAATACGTCCGATATGAACAGATAAGGCAAGAAAAATCATGATGAGCAAAACACCGGCAATATTCGCCCAGAATTTATGTTTTTTCAAAGGCATCACGTTGGCAGTCCCACAAAGGTGTATTGAACTTAAACAGTCATGAAAAAAATTTTACGGACGCTTTCGGGACAATACAACTTTTCCCCGAAAGCGTCCGGGAGGAGGGCTCAACATAAACCACAACAACGCAAAAAAATTGCTCTCAAAAGCCATACAACAACCATTTACCACTACCGGCAGGAGACAACTCTTTAGATAACCAGGAACCAGTTTTTATCTACCTTTCTGTTTCGTGTGCTAATTATGTAGTGAACAACAATTTACCAAGGCTCCTTTTTGAGTATAAAAATCTTTATTGATTACCTTTTTCATTGCCTTTATCACATCGTCCTTTAGTTTTACTTGAACCGCTATCATTCCTGCCTGATCATCATGAGGAACGAGAGGGAGCTTTAATGATTGTACCTTACAGACAATAACCTCGGGCGATTGTAAACGACTGACATAATAGTTCAGTTTCCTGTTCTTTTCTGATAATTCATCACAATTCCTTTGTAATTTAGCCACTTCGTATCCTATTGCTATGATTCTGTTTCTTTCCGACACTACAAACATTGCCATTGTAATCGTAATAACAAACAACAACAGTATCCTCGATACGCCCATATTAAATCCTTTCCGCAGATCTAAGTTTCGCGCTTCTGCATCGAATATTTTGTTCTATCTCAATTTCACGGGGAGTTATCGGTTTCTTTGTAAGTATCCTGAATAGTTTCTGATTCGCCTTTTCTATGAATTTATTCTTTACAATCCGGTCCTCAAGGGAATGAAAACTTATAATTACAATGCGAGCTCCTATCATCATATAATGATAAATTTTATCCAAAACAGCCTCCAGGCTTTCCAGTTCTTTATTCACTGCAATTCTCAGCGCCTGAAATACCCTTGTTGCTGGATGTATTTTGCTTCTTCCTTTTGGAACGACCCGTTCAATAATCGCGGCCAACTGTCTTGTTGAAGTGATTCCTACATCCTTTTCTTCTTTTTGTATGGCCCTTACAATCCTTCTTGACCACCGCTCTTCTCCATATTTTTTCAATAATTCTTCCAGTTTTCGCTCAGAAAGCCTCCGGATTAAATCCTGCGCAGTACCAGCCCGCGACCGATCCATCCTCATATCGAGGGGGCCTTCCCTTGCAAAGCTAAAGCCACGTTCTCCCTCATCAAACTGCAAAGAAGATGCGCCTAAATCAAGGAGCACACCATTTACCATTTCAACCCCTGCCTGTCGCAATACCTCGTCAACATCAGTATAGTCTGCATGGTAAAGTTTAAAGGGATGCCCCGTTTTCGATAGATATTGTTTTGCTATTTGCAACATTTCCATGTCCTTATCGATACCAATAAACAATCCATTCGG
>JAUPKS010000353.1 GCA_030837315.1 Planctomycetota bacterium | reverse complement strand
ATATTAAAAAAACGAATTGTCGTAGTCATTGTCACGTTTCTCTTATTTGGGATGCTTCCCCTTGTTTTGTTCAGAATACTTGCATTTCCAAAGGCAAGCGAGGAGTTAAAGCACGGAGTAAAAAGGAACCTGGAGGGCATACTCAATACGCAGAAGGATATGCTAACGCTATTGCGGCATGAAAGGGAATCGCATGCCAGGGCTATTTCAGATGCCATTCTTAGCACATTGTTGATCCATGGCGATGATAATTTTGTCAATCTCATAAACGGAAAAAACGAGCATGAGTATCTCAGGTTAAAAACACAGTTAGAATGTACAAAAATGGATTATGGATATAGAGGAATTTTCATTTGCGATGGTGCAGGCATTATTCATATAGCAACAGAAACTGAAAAATCCATGGTTGACACAAATATTTTGAAAGAAAAGGCATTCCGTAATATCCAGGAAATCTTGCATGATGGGAAAACATATTTTTCTGATGTAATCCATTTTTCTCATAGTGGAGATACCCAGGATGGAAAAGAACATGAAATACCTTCTCTGTTTTTATCTTATCCCATCAAAGGTGAAAATCGCGATGTAATCGGCGCCATTGTGTTATGGATGGACACTTCGATACTGAATCAAGCCATACAAAATGCAGCCATGGGAAAGACCGGAGAAGCGTATCTGGTAAATAAAGAAGGGATCATGATCACGAAATCAAGATTTTCAGAACACATCAAAAATACCGGCGATGCCTGTAAAACATGCCATGTTGTCACAGACCCTGACAATCAAATAATTACAAAAGGGGTGAAAAAGTGCATTACGGAAAAAGCACCTGGCTATGATTTAGAAGGATACAGGGACTACGACGGGTTAAAAGTCTTGGGCGCATGGAGTTGGCTGAAAGATTTCAACATGGGACTCATTGTTGAAATCGATGCCGATGAAGCTTTGGGTGCCTTGGACAACATCAGTTCGATGATAAAGTCTCTTATGATAGCGATGATCATTCCGGCATTTACAATAGCAGTATTGACTTACAGAAAGTTAAGTTCGGGCTATATGCTCAAAAATTTGTCTGTACCTCATAAGGCGTTACTGGGAATAACAACCATCATCACCATTGGCTTTATCATAGCAGTCCTGGATGGTTATGAATTAAGAAAAGAGCGCGGGTATCTTCGGGAACAAAAATACAAAGTGCGTAACCCTTTTAATACCTTGGGCTCTCTTGTAACACAGAGGGATGAAGATTTCATCAAGAGTAAGATTTCCAATTTTAAAAAGGAGCTTCCGGTCATTAAATCAGAAAATACTATTTATCAAGGCAACAAAGAGAGCGAGGTTGCCGAAAGTAATGCAAAACAGTCATCAGAAAAATCAGTCATGACATGGGAATTAAAACAGTAAAATATTTATTGGAAGGAGAATTTATATGGATAACATACAAATATCAACAAAGAGCGTATCAAAAACACTTCTTGAGGCAAAGGATGCAAAAGGTTGGTATGAGTATGAGCCCTCTTACGATGGCGTCATTACCCATATCGATGCCAATGGTGCAAGGCTTTTTGGATTTAATTCAGCCGATGACCTAATCGGGAAGCAAGTAAAAGAATTGTATGCGCATCCGTTTGACCATGAAAAGACATTGTCTATGCTCTTTCGGGATGGACAAGTAAACGGTTATTTTACTTTGATGAAGGCAAAGAATGATACCTTGTTTTACATAAAGCAAACAAGTTCTTTAATCACGGAAGGATTATATAAGTGTCCACTAAAGGTAAAGACAGAATTTAAACTATTTCAGTATATACACACATCCTAATAGTCGTTTGAAATGTAATATTTTTTATTATCGTCAGCAAAACGCAATCAGTTTACCAAGACGATACATTTTAATTATCAGGAGATTATTCTATGAATATGTCTGTGAACGAATCGATACAAACACCAAGCGGCAATACAAGGGTAATGATACTTGCAACCGTAGCATTTGCACTGTGTTTTGCGGGCTGGACATTGTATGCCCCCCTGGCAGTATACTTCAAGGTAGAATTTAACCTGTCTTCCACATCAGTGGGATTATTACTTGCAGCGCCTGTATTACTTGGCTCTATTGCCAAAATTCCTATGGGTATTGTGACGGATAAATTCGGTGGAAGACTTGTTTTTACTATTATGCTCCTGTTTGGTTTTTTAACCCTGCTTCTTACGAGTTTCGCACATAGTTATGGCTCTTTGTTAGCATGTGGTCTCCTGTATGGTTTAATAGGTTCGTCATTTGCTGTTGGAATTCCACATGTTTCAGGTTGGTATCCGAAGAAGAAACAAGGCTTTGCTTTAGGAGTTTATGGTGTGGGAAACGCTGGTACTGCCCTCTCTGCTTTTGGAGCACCATTTATCGCTGAGTCTTTAGGATGGAATAAAGCGTTTATATTTTATGCATTTCCTTTGCTTTTCATGGCATTTATCTACTGGTTTTTTACTTCCGATGCCCCAAAACCAGCTGATGCAAAGGTTTCAACCTTAAGCGATAAACTTAAACTCTTTAAATCTTCCAGACTGGCCTGGGTTTTTTGTCTATTTTACTTTATGTTTTTTGGGTTCTTCGTGTGCTTTTCGATATGGCTACCATCGTATCTGTGTGATTTTTATAATATTTCACCGGTAAAGGCTGGTAGCTTCACATCAATATTTGTATTTCTTTCATCATTTACCCGAATCCTGGGTGGCTATCTAGGTGACAGGTTCAATGGAAGAAAAATAATGGTATTTCTTACAGTAATTGTACTTATCATAGCAGTATTCCTTAATTTGAACGTATCATTGGTAACATCACTCATGGTGTTCTATATCATGGGAACTTGCCTCGGTATTGGCAATGGTGTTGTCTACAAACTTGTAGCAGAATACTTTCCAAAAGATACAGGAGCTGTGGGTGGTCTGGTAGGAGCAGCAGGAGGTCTCGGTGGCTTCTTTCTTCCTATAATTTTAGGTACAATTAAAGATTATACCAACAATTATTCTCTTGGATATATCTTTGTGTCCCTCGTTTGTCTCATGTGTCTTTCATTTATGGAGGAAAAAACCCTGACGAACGCTCACCGAAATATTGCAACTGCAACGCACTGAAGGCAGGATGTATAAAGTGACAATGAGCAAATGAAATAAAACGCATCCGAATAATGTAAAGGAAACTCGGATTCTATGGCTTTTATAACAATAGTGGCAAGGTGCGCCTTGCCACTATTACGCCTGAGAGTGTGCGGTCGCAAAGAGGTGAAAGTCTCATTCATGAAAAACGTTTTCCTCCCGGTAACTGATTATAACCAGGCATAGAATAATGCTCAATTTCATTTAATCCCCAAACCTTCAAATAATTCTGGTTTAAAAAATGCAAAAGGCCAGCTTGACAACGCTGGCCTTTTGTGCACTGAGACTTTTACTACCAATTCCTGTTAATGCCTTATTTTAGAATTTATTTCTGCTTTATTGCTTCATCTTCACCTTAATATCTTTAATCTCTTCGGGAGACCCGCCTGCCCGAGGAAGACCTGCACTTCCAGAACCTCCTTTTATAGCCTCCAGACTCCTGGCTCCCCTTTCATCCATATGGGTAGCAAACCAATAAAGGAAGGTAACAAAGAAACTACCACCCACGATATTGCCAAGGGTAACAGGGACAAGGTTACATCCAAACATCTTGCCCCATGAAATCATTGCTGGATCGTGAGGTAGTAAGTTCGCAATCGTCAATATTGTCATATTTGCCACACTGTGTTCCATGCCTGTAGTAACGAAACAGAACAAAACCCACCAGCACATTATTATCTTGGCGCTGTCGCTGGTAACCCTAAAACAGCTCCATATTCCCAAACATACGAGCCAGTTACAAAAGATACCCCTGAAAAATAATTCCCACCATGGTGCATTCATCTTATAGGTAGCCGCCTTGTTCAAAAATGCATGCCATGGATCAGGGGCAAACACACCAGACATATAAATTAAAAGCGCAAAAATCATGGATCCACCCAGGTTACCTAAATATGTCCAAAACCAGCCTGACATTGCATCTCCAAACGGTACGGTACCCCTAAAAGCACCTTTAAGTATCAATAAATTATATCCGGTAAACAACTCTGCTCCGCCAATTACTACTAATATCAAAGCGATAGGAAATACTGCACCTCCGACTATTTTACCTATTCCGGGATTTAGCGCTGCAACAGGAGCAGCCGCAATAACCATGAGAAGGACGCCAAATCCAATATAAAAACCAGCTACTACAGCGAGCGTCAAGAATCCTGTCAGGCTGTGTTTCATTGCCGTGGCCTTTTTAAGAGACACCGCTGCAATTGCATCCACGTTTCCAGTATATAACATTGATTGTTCTCCTCTAAAATATTGGATACCTCGTTTTAAAACACCACTAATTACTAAATTATTTACCCCCTCTTCTCAATCTCAATACAACTACTCATTTCAATGTAGTAATTTATTTAGTGCACCCCCTTTCTCATAGAAAGATTCACTTTTAGCTATCTATAATCTTCTCCAGGTTGCGTACCTTGTCGGCCAATTGTTTTTTCTCCAATGCTTTCCTTACTACATCAATTACTTCTTTCTGTCGGAAAGGTTTGTAAAGGCAGTCATATACTCCGTAATTATTCATCCGGTTTGCATCATGCCTGCTCCGTGAAGCAATTGCCACAATTTCTGCACTATCGTTGGCACGTTTTATCTTTTCCAAAATCTCATCGCCTTCCGGAGGCTTTGCATCCAAATCAACCATGATGAGATCATAGGTATCTTTTTCACAAGCCTTCGATGCTCCATCCCATCCTATTCCCTTACATATCTCAAAACCTTCTCGTTTTAAGATGCTGACCAACAACCGACGTATCTTTCCCTGCGCTTCGATAATTAGAATCCTTGACATAACAATCCTTCAGATTTATCATGTTTATCATGAGCCAAAGCATTACTGCTTGGGAAGGCTCCACGCTCCTGGTGTTTTTGAATGTTCCTCCAGCTCCTTCTTGAGCGCTGACTTTTCCTTTCCAAGTATATCTAAATTATTCATAAGCTCCTGAATGGTTAGATCTTTATTGCTTAACGTCTTTTTTGCAAGCGACAGCGAGTCTTCTAACTCCCAGATCTCTTTTTGCAACCGTGCCTTTTCCT
>JAUPKS010000352.1 GCA_030837315.1 Planctomycetota bacterium | reverse complement strand
TGGAAGAAGAAAATACAGAAGAAAATACAGAAGAAAATACAGAAGAAAATACAGAAGAAAATACAGAAGAAAATACAGAAGAAAATACAGAAGAAAATACAGAAGAAAATACAGAAGAAAACAAGATAGACACAATTTCTTTTCATCATATTCATTTTCATTATAAATGGAAAAACGGCAAAGCTGCATCAACATGTTCATATTTAGCTAAAAAAATCGAGAATTTTTACTTATTAGGGGAAATTTTTGCGTTGAACTGGATAAATGGTTAAAGGATAAGTAAATATATTTAAAAGGATATTAGATATATTTAAATAGTATTACGGCGGATACAGGGTACCTGTTGGTGGTACGATGAAATATTTAATTGCAATGATAAGGCCGGAAAGGCTTGATGCGGTCAAACGAGAGCTTCAGAAAATTGAAGTAAATAGATTAACAGTATCATCTGTTGCTGGTTATGGTGCTCAAAAAGGACATCTGGAAATATATAAAGCGATGGAACATGAAGCAAACCTGCTTGAGAAAATCAAGATTGAAATCGCAGTTGAAGATGTTTTCCTGCAACCAATTATTGAAGCGATAAAGACCGGAGCAAAAGGCAATGACGGTTATATCGGAAGCGGCAAGATATTTGTACTGCCACTTGAGGACGCAATAAGGATCCGTACGAACGAAACCGGACCTGATGCTATCTGAGGGGATAAATATGGCTATTAACGCAGCAGACACAGTATGGGTATTGATTTCATCCGCACTTGTATTATTAATGCTCCCAGGGCTTGCACTGTTCTATGGGGGACTTGTCCAACGTAAAAACGTCCTGAGCAGTATGATGCATTCATACGTTGCAATGGGTGTCATGGCTATCGAATGGGTAGTTATAGGTTACTCACTTGCTTTCGGAGAAGGCAACTGGTTTGTGGGTGGCCTTGGAAATGCATTCCTTCGAGGCATTGATCCAAATTCGGTAACAGGTACAATTCCCACTTATGCATTTATCGCATTTCAGGGAATGTTTGCAATAATTACGCCTGCTCTGATCTCAGGGGCTATAGTAGGACGTATTAAGTTTAAGTCTTACATTGCATTCATCGCACTCTGGGGACTTATTGTCTACGCACCGGTATGTCACTGGGTCTGGGGCGGAGGATTTCTCACAGGGGAAGCTCTTGACTTTGCAGGCGGCACGGTAGTTCATATAACGGCAGGTATGTCCTCGCTTGCAATTTTGGCTTTCCTTGGAAAGAGAAGGGGATATGGAGTCGACTCTCTAAAGCCGCATAACGTTACTCTCACCCTTGTTGGTGCAGGGCTCCTCTGGTTTGGATGGTTCGGGTTTAATGCTGGCTCTGCTCTTGCTGCAAATGAGATCGCAGCAGTTGCATTTATCACAACGCTTATAGCACCCGCAGCCGCAGGGCTTGCCTGGATGGCACTGGAATGGCACCGTTTAGGACACCCGACTGCTCTGGGATTTTCAACCGGAGTTCTGGCAGGACTGGTTGCAATCACACCGGCTGCCGGTTTTGTCACACCTATGGCAGCAATTCTTATAGGTGTAATTGCTAGCTTCATATGTTACGAAGCTGTGGAAATCAAAGCAAAGCTTGGATATGATGATTCGCTGGATGCATTTGGAGTTCACGGAGTAGGCGGAATAACAGGTGCGCTTTTAACAGGCGTATTTGCAAGCGTGGGAGCTACGGGTCTTCTTCTTGGAAACTCCGGACAGTTGATGACTCAATTTGAAGGCGTAGTCCTAACGATTATATATTCAATTGCCGGTACTCTGCTTATCGGATTTTTGATCCAGAAGACGATAGGACTCAAAGTTAGTGAAAGTGACGAAAACATCGGGCTTGACAAGACACAGCATGGTGAAGCAGCATATAACATTTGAATACAGGTAAATTCACCTGTACCTTTCTTTTTTATTTCAGTTTCATGGATAAAAAAATAAACTCCCTGAAACTAATACATTTTTTATTGTCAATCGTCCCAGGATTTTTCCGTATTTTTTACATTCTGTTTTTCTGTATTGATTAATCCCGATTTCTGAACCATTCCTACCTGAAAAACTATTTTGAGATTAGATTTGAAGGGGGATTTTGGAAATGATTAAGTATGATAAAATAGGAAAAAGGTAGGAGATTTGAGATTTCCTAGTTATCATATAAAAGTAAATGGGATGAAAAGATGTTAAATACTGGTTCAACAGGCTTTATGCTGCTTGCGACAAGTCTTGTGATGCTTATGACCCCTGGTCTGGCGTTCTTTTACGGAGGACTTTCCTGCAGGCGAAACATTTTAGGAATTATGATGCAAAGTTTCGTTTCTATGGGATTGACAACTGTTTTATGGTTTTTTGTTGGTTATTCTCTTTGTTTCAGTGGAGGGGAAGGCGCAATCATAGGAAACCTGGACAAAATGTTTTTACATGGAATTACCCCAACTGTCATGTTCAAAAATTCGGGGTTCCCGGAACTTGTATTCGTGGCTTACCAGATGATGTTTGCAATCATTACTCCAGCCCTGATTACGGGAGCATTTGCAAACCGGATTACTTTTAAGGCTTACATCATTTTCCTGGTAGTATGGCAGCTTTTTGTTTACTATCCTTTTGTCCATATGGTGTGGGGAGGAGGGCTGCTTGCAGAAATGGGAATCATTGACTTTGCAGGCGGGATCGTGGTTCATGCGACAGCCGGATTTGCAGCCCTTGCTTCGGTCTTTTTTGTAGGTTCAAGAAAGTATAACAAAAGCTCAAAACCAAACAGTATCCCCTTAATGGCCATCGGCACTGCTCTTCTCTGGTTTGGATGGTACGGCTTTAACGCCGGAAGCGAACTCAATGTAGACGGGATTACCGCACTTGCATTCCTGAACAGCGACGTTGCAGCTTCTTTTGCAGCAATCACCTGGATGATAATAGAATGGTCCAGGGAACGAAAACCAAAATTTGTTGGACTTATGACAGGAGCAGTTGCCGGCCTTGCGACTATCACCCCTGCAGCAGGCCTTGTTTCTTTGCCTGTGGCTGCATTAATGGGCATCCTCGGATCCGTTGTCTGCTATTTTGCGGTACATATTAAAAACAGCATGGAATGGGATGACGCCCTTGATGTATGGGGTGTACATGGAATCGGAGGAGTTACCGGGACAATTCTTCTTGGAGTCTTTGCTTCAACTGCCATAAATCCGGCAGGAGTTGACGGTTTGATTTACGGCGGCACGGCGTTCTTTATAAAAGAAGTTGCGGTTGTTGCGGGTACTTCAATCTATGCATTTGTATTTACCTACATTATGCTGATGTTAATAAATGTAGTAACCCCGGTCAAAGTTTCAGATGAAGAACAGCTTGTAGGTCTGGATATTTCTATGCACGGAGAATGTGCCTACGACACAATTCATTGAGAGAGCCTCGGAACTGATATAAATCCGAATATTTCAGTCCACAGCAAACTGTATACTTGCGATATGGGATTTTCTGAAAAAAAGCTCCCCTATCAGCAGGTGTACTTGACTAAATGAAGTAGGGTAATCCTTGCCCTTTATTTTTTTCCACCATGGCTTTCCCATCCTCTTTCCGCAAAAATTGGCACAGGAATTGGCCTGGAAGAATCTGACTTTTTCTTAATGAACAAGTTCTAATGCCACTGCAGATAAAGAAAACATAAAAGGCACAGAAACAGCAAGAAATAAAAAAGAAACGGATTTGAGTGCAGAACATTTCTTAGAACGGATTCAAAACAGTTGTTTTTTCACCATTGTGAAAGCTAAAATCACTGAGAAAAACATAGTCATTACGAAAATAATTACGA
>JAUPKS010000058.1 GCA_030837315.1 Planctomycetota bacterium | reverse complement strand
CCCGCTTTTAACGATAGTACCATATAAGGAATATACTCACTGCCCTGAAATTGTTCCACAATTTTTCTCCTCATACCAACGGCGGTGCTGCCGTGCAGTACCAGTCCGTCGCGTTCGAATATCGTTTTTAAAAATGCGTGCAAAGGCCCGGTTATCTCCTTAAACTGGGTGAAGACCAATACCTTTTCCCGCTTTTCGTAGATCGTTTCACAAATTTCGCGCAACCGTAAAAACTTCCCGCTGTCTGCCTCCTCATATCCGCCCGTTCCAAGAAACTGGTCGGGATGGTTGCAAAGTTGCTTGAATTTCATTAACGACGCTAATATGATTCCCCTGCGCTGCACTCCTTCAACGGTTTCAAGCCTTTTGGTTAATTCATGAACGGTATTTTGATACAGGACTATCTGCTTCTTGCTTAAACCGGCATACGATTGCATCTCGACCTTCTCCGGCAAATCTGAAATGACGGATCTGTCGGTCTTCAATCTCCGTAAAATATACGGGCTGATTATCCTCTTCAGCCGGGAATAACCATTATGGGTCTTCTTCGCGTTGCTTGCAAATGCCCCAAATTCTTTCGCAGTGCCAAGCAGTCCCGGATTGAGAAAATCAAACAGTGACCATAAATCGGACAACCTGTTTTCAATGGGAGTACCCGTCATAATGATCCTGTTTTGGGAATTCAGGATCTTTACGCTCCTGGTCTGTTGTGTGCCCGGATTTTTTATTGCCTGGGCTTCATCCAGTATTACGTAATTCCAGGAATACGTTTTCAGCCATTCATATTTCTGAACGAGTGTGTACGTCGTGATTACAAGGTCAAGCTTGTTCAGCGACGTCTCGTTTTTTTCGGCAACCTTTTTATCGGGGTGAGCCTCGGGATGGGCGATAAAATAGTTCATATCGGGGGCAAAACGGTTTATTTCACAACTCCAGTTTGAAATAAGAGAGGCGGGAATTATCAGCAGGCTGGCGTTTTTTTGTTTTTTGTTTTTCAGGATATGTAAAAAGGCTAATATTTGTATCGTCTTGCCAAGCCCCATATCGTCCGCCAGACATGCCCCGAAACGCAAGGAGTCCAGGAAACAAAGCCAACTTACACCTTTTTCCTGATAGGGCCTGAGATGCGCCTTAAAGTTATTATCCACACGTGACAGTGGAATCAAATCCTGGTTCGTCAGTTTCTCCATGACTTGTTTCAGCCATTCCCCGTTTGACACCTCGATGCTGTCGTCATCCACGGGTAAACCCAGCATATTGTTTGAGTACAATTGTAGCCGCAGGGCGTCGCGCAAACTAAGATTCTTATCTTCCATCAATTTACGGGCATTTTCATAAGCGTCAAGAGTTTGTTTCAACTTTCCGGCGTCCACGGCAATCCATTTGCCTTTGATGTACGCAAGGCCGTCTGCTTCCTCCAGCAACCGCCTTGCCTCTTCTTCGGTAATAGGCACATCATCCAGAAGCAGGTCAACGCGGAAATCCAGTACGGCGTCCATTCCAACAAGAGATTCTGTCTTGCCGCCTAACTGAATATGTACCTTACATGGAGAGGACGCCGGTTTCCACCAGTTGGGAATCCGGCATAAAATACCGTATTTTTCGTAAATAGGAATTTCTTTCAGAAAACGGTACGCCTCCTTCTCGTCCCATGCCAGGGGATGAAACAATTCGCCTGAGTCAAGAAGATGGGAGATACGGTCGCTTTCTTTTGCTGCGAGGTGGACGGTGGAAAGAAGCTCCAACAGCTTGCCGCTGTCCTTGCCATATTCCGTTAACGCGTGTTTTAAGGGCAGGTGTTTTGACTTGCCCTGTTTGTCTATGTGTGTTGAATAGGTGGCAAGGAAGGCAAAAGGGTAGTCCTGCCTTTTGTTTTCCACGAGATGAAAATAGATGCGTCCCACCAAGTGTACGTCGGGGCTGTAGGTATGGATGAAATCTTCCACCGTTCCCTTGTAAATGCTTATTTCGTATTGAAATTGGGCATTGAGCATCAACCAAAGGAGTTTGAGAAATTCAGCGTTCAGGTACTCCAGCCCGGTCATTAAGGGCGCGCGCGATAACATTCCATCAATATCCTCTTGTTCTATGGGAATGGTTGCCTTGGCGCGAATATTTTCCAGGTCAGGCGTTTGGCGAAGTTTTCTGGCAAATTCACCGGTAAACGACCGCCAATAATCCAGGGATGACGATAGAGGTATGGATTGGTCTGAAAAGCTCAAAAACAAGAGGAAGGATTTAACATCAGTCTTATAACGGCTGTATATCTCTTTTTCCAGCAATTGCTGGCTTTTGGTTATCTGTTCATCTCCTTCATTCCATTCCAACTGCAAGGCGCCGTTGGGCATAACGACTGCATTCAGTTCAAAATTCATCAATGATTTCGTTCCATAAGATTTTCAGGTAATTCCAAACGATGCCGCATTCTTATCACAATTTGATAACAATTTGTTCAGGATTTTCTCTTGCTCTTCAAGTGAAAAATCCTGTCCGTAAAAACGGAGAAATATTCCTCTCTTAATATCATTTATACGAGCATTCGGATTATCCCTCTTTATTGATGCCACGACCTGGTTGCAAGCTCTGGTAATCCTTAATCTCTCTGCCCCACTCTTTTTCATCATCATCTCTAAATAATGGGATTCTATAAAAGGGTCTGTATCAATCATTTCTTCACCTCATTATATACCTCATCGAGTCCCAATTCGTGTACCCATTTTTCAATATAACCTCTATCCAGGTTATGGATAGTTTTAAAGAGATTTTCCACTTCTATGATCTTTTTACAACTATTTTCAAAACTTTAATCTCGTCAAACAAGAAAAGTCCTTTTAGTAATTAGCTAGGCAGAGACTCAGACTAATCAAAAACATTTGGAACCACAGATTAAACAGATTTTTGATTATTAAATCCCATAGAGTATTTTAGATTTTTGGTAACAGTTCACGTAGTACCTGTTATGGTGGAAGACAACCCCTTGTTTTCCAATTTCTTAAGGAAAGTTTTTGGATCGTCCTAAAAAAAGGCGATCATTTCACTGGTGTTTTATATTATACCGAAGTGTGTAAGTAGTTCAAATCTATTGCATGCTTTTAGAAATATTGGGCTTATTAGTTTT
>JAUPKS010000057.1 GCA_030837315.1 Planctomycetota bacterium | reverse complement strand
TTATGATTTTTGGTATTTGTCTCAAAGGTTGAAATCCCTTTTTGTATTGCCTCCGCAAGAGCAGTACCTCCCAGCGGAATGATGTTCGTATGTATGTCATTTAAAAAGAGACGAAAAGCGCTATAATCAGACGTTAACGGACAGTACGTGAATGCCGAACCTGCAAAAACAACAAGGGCAATGCGGTCACCTTCCAGCACATTTAATAGATCTTCAATCTCCCTTTTAGCCACTTCTAGTCGATTAGGTTTAACATCGTCTGCCAGCATGCTTCGCGAAGTATCTACAGCAACTACAATATCAATCCCCTTCATTTCCACCTCTTCCCAATGATATCCCCACTTGGGCTCAATGAGCGCAAGTATTAAAAGCAGTATACCTATAACTACTAAAATAGCCTTGAGCCACTGTCTTTTCTTACTAATAGAGAGGCCAACTTTTTGTAATAATTCGATATTCGCGAATTTATTTAAGTCACTCATCTTTTTTTTGAAGACGAGGATATATCCGAGAATTACTATTGGAATAACAGCAAGTAAGTAAAGGTAATTTAAGTTTTCGTACTGCATAAATTATTCTATTGAGGCACTAATGAACGCAGATTATAAGGATAAAAAAAATAAATTTATTATCGTTCACTGGGCGGTCACAACGGTGTCTGCGTATATCCTAGGAAACCAGCGTCCTCGCTAAGGTATTTTCCTAAATTTTGTTTTCTTTAGGCCTAATTCAAACAATAACAAACCAAAAGCAGGCAATAAAAAATAATGAAATAATTCACTATATTCTGTGTATTGAGTCACTTCAGATTCTGTTTTTTCGAGTTTATCTATCTGACGATAAATTTCTTTCAGCGACTCAGTATCTGTCGCCCTGTAATACTTTCCGTCGGTAATCTTAGCAATTTCTCTGAGGGCATCATCATCAATATCAATCTTCACTTGCCGCATCACCGTATTCCCAAACAGGTCTATGGCAGGGAATGGGGCAAGACCTTTCGTACCGGCACCTATCGTATAAACCTTAATTCCCAATGTTTTGGCAATTTCTGCAGCAGTAAAGGGATCTATTTCTCCTGAATTATTTCTTCCGTCTGTCAAAAGGATAACCACCTTGCTCTTTGCCTTAGTATTTTTAAGTCTATCCACAGACGAACCAATACCAGAGCCTATCGCAGTACCGTCTTCAACCATTCCAATCTCCACTTTTTCCAGAAGCTGCAACAACATCCCATAGTCAAGCGTCATTGGACACTGTGTATATGCCCGTCCGGCAAAAACAACCAAACCAAGGCGATCATTTGTGCGTTTCTGTATGAAATCTTTTACCACCTGTTTAATGACATAAAGTCGATTATGTCTTCTTCCTCCAATTTCAAAGTCTTCCGCCAGCATGCTCCCCGAGACGTCCACGGCAAGCACAATGTCAATCCCTTCCGTCTTTACCTTTGTCTGCTCATTTCCGTGCTGAGGTCGTGCCAAGGCAATCACAAACAGAGCAATAGCGGTGGACCGAAGGATAATGAGTACGTATCTATACCGCTGAAAAAATGAGGGCTTTAGCTTTTTCAGCGCATGGAGTGAAGGAAAAATAACCTGGCTTGTTTCCCTGCGGCGAAAGTAAAAATAAATTAAGGGAGGAATAATACCAATTAATATCAGCGCTAACGGGTCATGAAAGATCATTGAAGCTTATAGTATATTGAAAGAAATTTTTCACATCCTAACATGAAAATCAAACCGTCAGAATTCTTATAAATATGATACGGTTGCAAGATGTATTTGCTCCCCTTTTGAAATAACATTCCAGATATCCGTTTCGGGAATCTCCTTTTCTATCAAAACATCCACGACAGACTGGAGTGCACCATTGTCTGTCTTGAGAAGCTCTTCTGCCCCTGTTTCAACGGCAAAATATCTATTAATATTCATTTCTGCCTGCTTATATATTTGGGCTCCTGCAAGTTCTTTCTTAGAACCCATATTAAACTCATATTCCATAAAGACACCTTTATCCACATAGCTTAAATTTAAACTTGCCTTTGCGCTTTCTATATCTAAAAAACGAATTTTATGTTTCCTGGCAAGGATTTCTTTAATCTCCGGCGTATTATATATACCCCATAGCATTTGCAAATTTTGTTTGAGTCTGGCAAGCTCTTCATCAGAAATCTTACGCATGTGCTCTTGTGGTTTTGTGCCTGCCTTGTCTCCGAAACCTTTTTCATGACTTAAATACTTATCCAAAAACTTTTCTGGCGCTTTTACCATATTCTTTACCCTTTTAAAAAGGTTCAAATGAAGATAGGCACGGACAAACAACCTTGTCTATGCCACCCGATACTATATGAAATTCTGAAACTTTAAAATAGACACACCGATTAGACTTCCACAAGCTACATTTAAAAAAGCATCTGGCTTAACGATCGATATCACAAAGTCCCTGTTTTTCAGGCAACCCATCGTTTTTATCCAGCAATCGCCTCCCCATCTTCTAGACGTTCTCTGGTTTCGTCAATTAATCGTTTTGCCGCATCATAGGCTTCTTCTATTTCCATCTTAGACGGCCCGTACTTTGCGTATTTTACCATATCGCAACGCTCAAGAAAATCTTGTATCAATAGTTTGTGGATATTCTCTAACGTGTTTGCATGTGCCATTTCTATGAGAAATTCTTCCGTTGTGCGTTCTGGTGCCAATAAACCAAACCGGCCTTCTATATAATGTCGTAAGATATCCGTTATGCGGTAATAATATTCTTTGATTAATCCTTTTGCAATCAGATCTTCTTTCGACAATCTTTCCAGTAATTCATAAGCGACTTCATGCGGGGCTCTTTTTGTGAATTTCTGTCCCTGTCGTTCCTGTCCCCGTTTCCGTTTACGGATTAACCAGTAGATAATACCTGATAGCGAGAATACTCCAAATCCCGCACATACCCATGGGATTAACCGCTTGAAACTTATAGGTACATCCACAGGTGAAAGAATGTCTTTTATATCGCCTGATATTTCACCTTCTTTTAAAACTCCCTTGATATCAACAGGTATTTCATTGGTAACAACCTCTCCGTCGCCCTGCTTCCCCTTGTATTTTATTTTCAATGGCGGAATTGTTTGACTTCCAATTTCATATGAACTCAGAACATAGCTTCGCTCGACCGTGGAATAACCGCCTTCCTCGCTTTTTGTCCCTTCTGCGACGTTTGTTTCTTTTACCGTAAATACACCAAGCTGTTGATTAAATTCGGGGAATTGTATGGAAATATCACCGGTGAACTTTACACGAATTCCAAGTTTTATCTTATCGCCAATCGTTATTTCGTTTTTATCGACATGTGCAGCCGCCTCTACCGAAGCTCTACGTTCTGTGTCCTGAGTTTCCTGTGCAATGGCAATGTCTCTATATGGTATCAGTGTATAGACAACCAACACCAAAATCAATAGTCTGTTCAGGAATAAGTTACGCCGTTTTATAGCCATACCGAATTTGTTAATATCTCTTTTCTCTTATCCTGAAGAAACGGACAATAGGCTCAACATAATGCCGGCCCGTACCAATCACAATCTCATCAACACCCATCGACCGAAACAATCTTGACCGTTCTTGCTTCTGCCTGGCATTTATAACACTAAATTCTTTTCTTGCCGATGGATTTGACGTATCGATCAAAAGTATCTCTCCTGACTCTGCATCTCTTAATTCAATAAAACCCACATTCGGTAATTCTTGTTCCCGGGGATCAACAATAGTAATTGCAATCATATCGTGCTTCTTATTTGCAATACGCAGTGCATGTATATAATCATCTGCAATAAAATCAGATACAATGAAAGAAATGGCGCGACGAGAGGAAATCCTGTTCATGTATTCCAGTGCCACGGAAATATTGGTTCCTTTTCCCTTGGGTTCGGTACACAGAAGTTCCCGTATGACTCGTAATACATGCCTTGCTCCTTTTTTCGGGGGAATAAACTTTTCAATTTTATCCGTAAACATGATCATGCCCACTTTATCATTATTCTTTATGGCAGAAAACGCCAGAAGTGCACAAACCTCTACAGCAATTTCATTTTTCAATTGCTTTACTGATCCAAAGTTTCCAGAAGCGCTTACATCGACAAGAAGCATCACCGTTAATTCCCGCTCTTCTACATAACGCTTAACAAAGGGACGACCCATGCGCGCTGTAACATTCCAGTCAATTGTTCGGATTTCGTCCCCTGGCTGATACTCCCGCACCTCTTCAAACTCCATACCCCGACCTTTGAAAACACTATGATACTCACCCACAAATGCCTCATTGACAAGACGACGAGTATGTATCTCTATTTGTTGGATTTTTTTCAGTATTTCTTTTGAAATCATGAGCAATAACGTTGTATTTGTATCAAATGAATAAAAAAACATCGAAATTACAAAATGCACGCAAAAAAGCCGCCTAAACAGTTTAAACGGCTTTATCGGATTGCTTTATTTATGGCACCTCTACCGTATCAAATATTTTTTGTACAATGTCTTCGGCGCTTATTTCCTCGGCCTCAGCCTCGTACGTTATAATTACCCTATGACGAAGCACATCCATCCCTATTGACTTTACATCCTGAGGAGTCACAAATCCCCTGCCCTTTATGAATGCATGTGCCTTGGCGGCAAGCGTAAGAAAGATGGTTGCACGCGGAGATGCACCGTATTCTATAAATTCTTCCAATTTAAGATTATATGCCTTTGGATCCCTTGAGGCGAATACGATATCAATAATGTAATCCTTGATTTTATCATCTATATAAATCTCATCGACTATGGTACGTAAACGCAAAATATCTGCCAGAGAAATCACGGGGTTTACGGAGAGATCTTTTTTTGTCAATGCCATGCGTTCCAGAATCTCCCGTTCTTCCTTTTTGTCGGGATAGGTAATTTTTAATTTTAACATAAAACGATCCACCTGTGCCTCAGGCAATGGATAGGTACCTTCATGCTCAATGGGATTTTGAGTAGCCAGCACAAGGAATGGGTCTTCTAACTTAAATGTCTGATCTCCAATAGTAACCTGTCTATCCTGCATTGCCTCCAAGAGAGCGCTCTGAACCTTTGCAGGCGCACGATTAATCTCATCAGCCAGAACAATATTGGTAAAAATAGGCCCCTTTCGGACAGCAAAATCACCACTTTTAGGATTATAAATGAGCGTACCAATTAAATCGGCAGGGAGTAAATCCGGCGTAAACTGTATCCTTTGAAAACCGGCGTGCATTGCCTTTGCAAGGGTCATAACCGACATTGTTTTTGCAAGTCCAGGTACGCCTTCTAACAATACATGACCATTGGAGAGGATACCTATTAACAACCTTTCAATTAAATATTTCTGACCCACAATCACCTTTCCCATCTCATACATCAGGGTATTCACAAAATCACTTTCCTGTTTTACCCTTTCTGTAATCTTTTTGACATCCGATTCCATGAGTTCCTCCGCCACAAATTGTTCATTGCTTAAAATTAAAACCTACTTTAATAAATGATAAACAGAAGATATCACTGAATTTGTTCCGTTTTACTATAAAACAGTTTAGATTTCTATTAAACGGATATAAACACGTGCGCTATTATATAGCAAATTTACCCGATTTAAAACATACATTTCACAAATCCACCCCTTGAGGAAAGTGCTTGACACTATATTCAATAGATGCTACGATCAAAATTTACATTATTATATGCGAAGTCTCTTACATGGATGCCGTACGTTCAGAATAAGCGATATATAACCGTTGTTAAAATATATTCCTGTCGTTTCGATCATTGGCAAACAAAATACGGGCAAGACTACACTTATTAGCCTTATTATACCTTTACTAAAAAAAAAGGGATATAAAATTGGAACAATTAAATATAATATTCCTTCCTTTGAAATTGATTATAAAGGAAAGGATACTTACCGACATTATGAAGCAGGGGCAGACGTAGTTTCCATATCTTCGTCAAAAAAGCTGGCAATCGTAAAAAGAGTTGACAAAAAATCGCCTTCAATAAAAGCTATCATTGAAGGTAATTATCGGGATATCGATATCGTACTTGTCGAGGGATATAAGCATTGGCGGTACCCGTATATTGAAATCCAAAATAATCACCAACAAAAAAAATCGGAAAATAAAGAGGATAAACACCACCTGAGGATTACCAGTATGACGAACACTCATCCTCATGTGCCAACCTTTACGAAAAGTGATTTAAAGAACGTAGTACATTTTATAGAATCAATAATGAAATAAATTCGACTGGAGGTGATGAGTATTTCAGAAAAGAACTTTGAAAGGTATTCTAAAATATATTTTCTCGTGATGTTTCGATAATAAGAGTAAATTTTTAGGAGGATATTTCGTTGAAAAAGATTTTAACATATTGTGCAATTCCGGTAGCAACGATGTTTGGCATATATCTCGGCTTTCCTGGCTTCACCGCACAAGCCGGAGATATCAACCAGATTTATAAAGATACCTGTGAATTATGTCACGCCAAGGATGGGAAAGGTAGTGAGGCCGGAAAACAATTTGGCGTACCAGATTTTTCTAGCGCAGATTATCAAAAATCCAGGACTGATGCTCAGATGAAAGAGTCAATGACCAACGGTACAAAGAATCCAAACTATGTAAAACTTTCAGACCTTGGGGTTGATCTTGCTGAACTCGACAACCTTATTAAATTAGTCCGCGGGTTCTCCCAATAAATTAAAACCATAGATAGATTTTTCACTCATATCTCGAATGCTAAAAAGGGTAGGGCATAAACAGTCCTACCCTTTTCTTTTAAACACATATGCAGCAGGACATAGTCAGAATCGATGGTTCGTTTGGCGAAGGGGGCGGTCAAATCTTGCGTACGGCCCTTTCCTTATCGGCCATTACCCAAAGACCTTTTGAGATATACAACATACGAGCCAACAGAAAAACTCCGGGACTCAGCCATCAGCATCTGCAGGCGGTCAATGCAACCGCTCAAATCTGCAATGCAGAGGTTGTTGGAAACCAACTCCGGTCCACCGATCTTATATTTTACCCAGGAGCGGTAATTGCCGGCACGTATCGGCTTGACATTGGAACGGCAGGCTCTGTTTCTCTTGTTTTACAAACCATATTTTATCCGCTCAGTCTGGTAACCAGACCTTCATTCGTTACCATTATCGGAGGCACACACGTAAGTCACAGTCCCTGTATCGATTACCTTACACAGCAGTGGTTGTTCTTCCTTAAAAAAATTGGTTATGACGCAGAGATTAAAATACAGAGAGCCGGATACTTCCCCCGGGGCGGTGGTGAGGTTTTTACCCAAATAAACCCGACAACACCACAACATCCATTCCAAATCGAAAATAGAGGAAAACTCATTCAGGTAAAGGGATTGTCCGCGGTAAGCAATTTAGATATAACTATCGCTCACCGGCAACAAACACAAGCAAAGAAGAAATTTTTAGAGCGAAATATACCCCACGATATATCTATAGAGGAAACGCCTGCCCTTGGAAAGGGGACCATGCTACTCCTGGTGGGAAAATTTGAACATAGCCAGTGTTGCTATTTTAGCTTGGGTGCAATTGGTAAACGAGCAGAAACCGTTGCTGACGAGGCATGTAATGAATTCTTCTCTTTTCTCGAAACCAAAGGCGTCGTGGACGAGTATCTCGCAGACCAGCTCATCATCCCACTTGCACTCACAAAAGGGAGATCACAATTTATCACACCCAAGATTACACAGCACCTCATAACGAACATTGAAATTGTAAAACTGTTTTTACCGGTAACTATTGACGTTCTGGGAAATCTCAACGAGGAAGGCCTTGTAAAAATAAATTGCCTTACGTAATAGGCGTTTATTCAACAGCAGGAAATATACGCTGAGAAACAACGATTTGTATATTATGGAGGTTTGTGGTAGTTCGGTTGTTTTAGCCCATATTTCTTGAAAAGGTCTTTCAAAAGAACCTTTTCAAGATCTCTATGTGGCCGTTGAAGTAATCCAAAAATCAAGAAGACATATTTGACATGGTATGTTTTGCTTTTAAAAGTCTTTGTGTCATTTTGATGTAATTTTTACCCGTAGACGCAGCACTATCATATTCAATTCTTTGAAAACAACACTTACATTAATTCCTTGAAATGCCTGGAAGGGTGCAAGAAATGTTTCACTGATTATCGGGAAACAAAAAAGGCTTAGCTCATAGTAGTTAGTAAGGTGTACAATGAACAAAGCCTTAAAATATAATGACACATTAAAGAATATTCGTGCAAGATAATATCAACAAAAACAACCATTTCCTGATGTTTGACTTCTGGGAGGATCAAAAAACGCATGATTTCTTTGCCTTTCAGGTGTTGTAAATCATAATTTACCTTGCAAGCATAGTAAAGACCGTTAAAATAGCATTTCTATGAAAAACAAATATTTTTCTCATATCTCTATTTTTGTTTTCTGCCTGCTTTTTTCTTCAGGTTGTAGCTTCATATCTGTCTCCCTGGTTCCTTCTGTTGAACCTCTCAGGGAGACGACGGTCTCTGGAAGTGGAAAAGACAAGATACTCATTATCGATATTTCCGGCATTATTTCCGAAGAGAGGAAACGTGGTCTGGCAGGGCTCTCAGACGAACCGGATATGGTTGCCCGTATCAAAGAAGAGCTTGAGACTGCAGCAAAGGACAAATATCTTAAAGCCATTATCCTGCGCATTAATAGTCCGGGCGGCACAGTTACCGCCTCAGACATGATCTATCACGAAATAGAGCAATTTAAAGAAAATACCCATATTAAGATTATTGCATGCATTATGGATTTGGGGGCATCGGGTGGTTACTACGTGGCTGTTTCTGCGGACAAGATTATAGCCCATCCTACCACGGTTACCGGCAGTATTGGCGTTATTATGCTCAATCTCAGTATTGAAGGCCTTTTGCAAAAAATTGGCGTGAAAGATACCTCCATTAAGACTGGTGAGCATAAAGACATGGGTTCGCCATTGAAAACGATGACGGAGGAGGAACGGAAGATTTTTCAGGGCATACTGGACAATATGTATGAAAGATTCCTGACGGTCATTGCAGAAAACAGGAAGGAATTAACCCTGGAAAAATTAAAATCGGTAGCCGACGGCAGGATTTACACTGCCCAACAGGCATTGGAATGTGGCCTTATTGATCAGATTGGATACCTCGACGAAGCCGTTTTACTGGCAAAGGAAGAATCAAGACTTACAGAGGCACGAGTCGTCATATACCACAGACCCGGAACCTACAAGAACAACATTTACTCACAACTCAGCAATACCGGTTTTGGCAACATCAATCTTCTCAACATCGACCTAAAAACATTTGTCAATTCAGGTACGCCATCGTTTATGTACTTATGGGCGCCGTAAAAAAAGAATGAAAATTTCACAGTGCAAAATCATCGACTTTTATTTTGCATTTTTCACTTTTGACTTTGCATTTCTTCTTAGATAGAGCTAATGCCCCTTTAAAGTTTAAGTTTATGTAAATACTCTGCCACCTTATCTCCCATTCTTGATGTTGAGAGTATTTTATCCTTCGGTGTACTCACTGAAGCAATGTCACCCGTCCGATATCCATCTTCCAATACACCCATAATAGCCTGTTCAATGGCATCTGATTCCTTGTTAAGCCCGAAGGCGTATTTCAACATCATGGCCCCAGACAGGATTTGGGCTAAAGGGTTTGCCTTGCCTTGTCCTGCAATATCTGGCGCAGAACCGTGGATAGGCTCAAAGAGTCCAAAACCCGTCTCTGAGAGGCTGGCGCTGGGAAGCATGCCAATGGAGCCGGTAATGGCTGAAGCAAGGTCTGACAGGATGTCTCCAAACATATTTTCGGTGACAATCACATCAAATTGTTTTGGATTTGTCGCCAGTTGCATGGCGGCGTTGTCCACGTACATATGGTTAAGTTGTACCTCTGGATAATTCCTCTGAACGTAATCAATGACCACCTTTCTCCAGAGTTTTGAGCTTTCCAGGACGTTTGCCTTATCAACAGAGGTTAGTTTCTTATTGCGTTTCATCGCCGCCTCGCAGGCGACCTTGGTAATCCTCTGAATCTCCAGTACAGAATAGATCATATAATCCACGGCATAATCACCATGAACGGCCCCTTCCTTCAAGATAAGGGACTTGACTTTGTTCTTACCGAAATACACCCCCCCTGTCAATTCCCGCACAATGAGGATATCCAGCCCCCCTTTCAGTCGCTCTGATTTCAGGGATGCCGCATCTGCCAACGGACCAAAGATCACTGCTGGACGCAGATTTGCAAACAAACCATAGATAGCCCTCAAGGGCAACAATGCCCCCCGTTCCGGTGTCAATTCCGCCGGCAGGCTTTCCCATTTCGGCCCCCCCACTGAACCAAAATAAATAGCATCAGAACTGTTACAAATCTTCTTGGTTTCATCAGGAAGTGGATGACCATATCTATCATAAGCGCAACCCCCTACCAATGCCTCTTTATATTCAAAGGTATGGTCGAATTTCTTTGCAACGGCATCCAACACCTTTAGTCCTTCCTTCATTATTTCCGGTCCAATCCCATCCCC
>JAUPKS010000351.1 GCA_030837315.1 Planctomycetota bacterium | reverse complement strand
TTGAAACCATTCTGTCCATGTCAAAGAACATTCTGGCAACACCCAGTGACCAAGTCGCTGATGACTACTTTGACTTGGCGGCTTAAAGCTTTTCAAAAGGCTAAAATGTTACGAAGTTTCTTATTTTTCCAATTCTTCCTTAACAGCAAGGCCTATCTTTTCCAGCAACAACGGCTTTCTTATATACACTCCCGCACCCAGACTCTGAACCTCTTCAACACGGTCTGTTTCAGAAAATCCGCTGGCAATTATTGCCTTTTGCCCAGGATGGAGTTTAAGGATTTTCTTGTAGGTATCGAGGCCATCCATACCCTGGGCCATAATCATGTCCAATACCAATAAGTCAACTTTATTGCTCCTCAGATATTCAACGGCCTCTTCCCCGCTTGAAACCGATACGACTGAATAGCCCAACTTTTCTAACATACCCGAGGCTAACTGCCTTTGGTCTTCCTCATCATCGACAATCAAAATGGATTCCCCATTACCGTTATAAGACTCAATGGTTAAATGGGATTTATCTTCAGGCAATTCTTTACTGGTTACGGGAAAATAGAGGGTAAATGTCGTTCCTTTCCCTTCAGTGCTTTGGACATCGATATATCCGTTATGATCCTTTACCGTTCCCCATACCACAGCCATGCCTAAGCCTGTTCCGCTTCTTCCCATCTTTTTCTTCGTATAGAAAGGTTCAAATATCTTCCCTATATCATCAGGTGAAATACCTGTCCCGGTGTCGGCGATAGTGAGAACCACGTAATCACCCTCCTTTACATCGTCATAACCTCTTATGGCTCTGTCAATGTGCCGGTTTTCCGTGGATACAGTTAGCTTTCCACCTCCGGACATGGCCTCGGCAGCATTGCCAACCAGGTTCATGACGGTCTTGGAGAGATGGGTGGATGATCCTAATATGTTGAGAATGTCTTGGTTTAGACGGGTCTCTAAACGAACTCCGGGATGGTACGATTGAAGTTTTTCATGCTCGGGGCTTTTCAGGTATTCAGAGACAACCTCATTCAGATTAACTACTTCAACGGCAACAACGCCTCTCCTCGCCAAAGTTAATAAATCCTGAACAACCGCGGCTGCCCTTTCTCCTGATTTCTGAATTGCCAGGATGCTTTTTCTTAAAGGACTGTCTTCCGGGAGTTGCATTAATAATAGTTCAGGATAACCTACAAGCCCACCAAGGATATTGTTGAGATCGTGTGCCACCCCACCTGCGAGCGTTCCGATTACCTCCATCTTTTCGGCTTTATGAAGGCTAATTTCTAACCGGTTACGTTCTGAAACATCCCGTGCAATACCTAAAACAATGTCTTGCCCATCTATTTCTGTAGGGAGAGTCCGTATTTCTACCAAAACCGTTTCGCCATTTTTCCTGTTCAAAATGAACTCATCCGGCCCTGTTGCTTTTCCCTCCAAATTTTTACCCAAGAGCTCGCCTGCTTTCGGCAATTGGTCTGGCGACAGAAGATTGAGCCCCAAAAACTTCTTTCCGATCAACTCTTCCTTTTTATAGCCAAGTACTTCCTCCGCAGATCTATTACCGTCCATGAAAGTGCCTTCCAAATTGCTCAAGTAGTATGCATCAGGCGCAAATTCAAACAGAACTCTAAATTTCTTTTCACTTTTTTCCAAAGATATCATCATTGACTTTTGGCGAGTCAGTAAATCCTGTATGCCTTCCGAGATAAGTGCAATGGATATGGTGACTACGCTGTTTAAGAGCAGAAAATTCAGGCCTATGACTACCCATTTTTCGACAGGGTTGGTTGTGGAGTAGTCCCACTCCATATAACCAAATTGTAATAATAAGCCAACGCTGATTAATGTTACTGCATTTATCGCGAGAGCAATCAGTGACATCCGGAACCCAAGGAGAATGGCCACAATAACCGGAAAAGCAAATAGCCACACAGCTCCGCCACCGAAAGGCCCTATGGTCAGCAGTAGTACCATTCCGAGGATATAGCCGATAAGGGAAACGGTAACAGCACGAACCGCAAAAGGAATAGACCTGCGAAAAAAGAGGATAACTGTCCAGGCATAAATAATCGTATCAGCGACCGCCACGCTCCACAGATTTTCTTTAATGGAAAGTGCAACGCTGGGAAGATAAACAAAAAACCCAAAGACAGCGCCAACAAAAACAAAGACCAGCAGAAGGCGTTCCTGCCAATACCTTATTCCGTCATCGCTTGTAAGCCCGAGGGGAGTTGTCCTCCTATCAACAAAATCCTTTAGCCTTGACACGTAAGTTATTAGTATGAGACTGATCATAATTCAATTCGTTGCAAATTGTGTGTCTGTTCAACTAATGGGATACTTTTTTCATCACATCATTCGGGAGGGAAACCGAGTATTTGGAGGAAGATGTCGGGATAGATCAATTCTCCTATTTCCCTTCCAGCACTTCCTTGAGTTTTTCAGCAGAAGGTACAATCAAAAACGGTTTCTGGATGAATCCTTCGGCACCTGCATCCAGGATATCCTGGGCAGGGCCAGCAATGGAATAACCGCTGCACACGATCACTTTCAGATCAGGTCTTGCCTTGGCTTGGGGGCCGGGCCAAGACAACCAATTGATTTCTATTGAATATCACGCCAAAAATAGCTGCTTTCAGGCCCTATGAAGGCAACGGGACGCTCTTTTAAAATTTAGTACCTGAATTTTGCACGCAAATCATCCTTTCGAGCCCTGAGCGAGACATTTTTTTGATGCCGCTCAACCGGACCCGTGTAAAACATGCCGGGTAAATTTAG
>JAUPKS010000350.1 GCA_030837315.1 Planctomycetota bacterium | reverse complement strand
TACTTTTTATTACCTCCTTTAATTAGGTTGGGTTTTAAAAGACAAAAACCCAACGACTTTTATTTATTACCCACCCCTCAATCCCCTCCCAAGAGGGGATTTCTCAAATTCCCCTCTTGAGATGGATAAGGGGTGTGTTGCGGCAAACTTACACACCCCTTATCCCCTCTTTTTAGAGGGGAATCACAAAAGATTGGAATTCCTTAACATTAAAATATGATCTGATATTGCATCCTGATCCTATTTTCATTTTTGTCCTCATCGTCACCCTCCTCGGTTACAAAATGTCCAACATCTGTCTGTATCTTGGACCGATGCCCACGGAAGTAATAGTTTATACCCCCCGTATATTCCCGTGCGATATCATCATTGATATCTTCATCGGTGTCAAGCATGGAATACCGGGCTGCCACCTCCAGTTTTTTGGGTATTACAAAATACCCCGCCTGGCTGAAAAATCCATTCGAATCTACAGTTTCACCGCCTGATTCCGGATCATCACTTCTTGCAAAAAACTCATTGTGCCATGAAATGCCCCTGTATTTCATACTGAGTTCAACCACTCCCAGGATACCATCTGAGTCCACAAGCTTGTCGTCTCTCGTCTTTGGATTAACCACAACGGAGGCTGCAACCGATGCCTTGAATTTTTCTGTGAATTTCAAATCCGATTCGTCAACGGTGTCATATTTCCCCAAAGGGTTATATCTTACGTTAAACACGTACATGAGTTCATTATCCAGGTTGTCTTCCGTACCCCTATCTTCGTCATCCTCACCTGCCCCCTGAAACATTGCGGCATGATATTCCATGTGTCCGTCAAAGGGCTTTCCGTAAATATCAAATCCATAATCACGGTCCTGATCAAATTGCTCACTGGCAATAGCCCTGTCCTGGAGGAGGAGTTTTCCAGAGGTTGTCATCCTTTGCTGGTTAAACGGCACCTTAAAATATCCAAGCTTTGCATTTAATTCTGGCATTGGAGTCCAGTATACGTAAAAATCCCTTACACCAACGTCAAAGCTATCTCCATCCAGTTCGATATAATAATGCGTCATTTTGCTGTATATGTTTCCCCCAAAACAAAGCCTTGCCCGGCGGACATCCATGTTTTGGGTATCGCTCTTTCCATAATCCTCGTCATTATCCTTAAACGTATACCGGAATTGCATTCTGAAACCTATACCCAGCGAATAATTATCGTCAGCCGATTTGAAACCGAGGGAAAGCTTTTCTTCATCAGGGGTATATATGGTCGTTATTGCAGGCATGCCGAGCGCCATCTTTTTCCGTGCATCGTCCGTGGAAAGATAGTCTTCAATTTCATGTTTAATCTCTTCTTTCGTAACCGGTGGTTTCTCGACAGTTAATACCTCCATACGACTTTTTAATGCCTGTATCTGTTCCTGCTGCTTTTGTATCTGTTCTTGCTGTTTTTGAAACACTTCCTCCATCTGTTTTAACTGCCATTGCAAATAATCCCGCTCGCTTCCGGACACCTCCCCGGTTTGTTCTGCCTCCTGGGCAAACACATCCCGCAACATACCGTCTGCGTATACCCCGCAAAATATCGTAGCAAACGACAAAATATATTTACACCATGTACTCCTCATGTAGTCCTCCTTTTCTACAAAGTAACTCTTTATATAAGATAAAAAACGGCCATTCCCAGATATTTCAAGTCAATCCCCTTTTCTGGGGGGATAAAGGGGGTTGTAAATAATTCTCATTTGAAGAAAAAACACAGCCCCCTGTCTCCCCCCGTAAACGGGGGGGATTATGGGGGGTGTGTTAAGGGAATTTTTACACACCCCTTAATCGTTCGACTGAGCTCACGACGAAGTCCCCTCTTTTTAGAGGGGAATCACAAAAGATTGAAATTCCTATACATTTAATTATTCAACGGCCGTGACTGCTTCTTTTCCAATTGGGATGAAAGTATGTTGAGTCCCTCAACAACCCCGCTGTGCCGCCTGTTCACCGTATCGACTACACGGCGCATGAATTCAGGGATCTTTTCAATTTCAAAGGAATTCATGTTCAGTATTTTCGTCTCAGCATTCCTGTTTTGTAATAAAACGACCAAACGACAGTAAATTTCTGACATCCTTGTGAGATCGATCGCCATTGTACATAGCCTGGCTTGAACGTTCCTGGGTAATTTGTCAATGCAATCCATGAAGGTGTCCCTTGTAATCATTTCCACGATCGCATCACCATCTGCTATTACCGAAACAGTTCTTTTTGTCTTCCCAAGGAAGGCTATTTCTCCAAAGATATCTCTTTCACCTAATAAACCAATTAATACCTGTTTACCATCAACGTTTTTAAACACCCTGGCCTTGCCTTCTTTTAAAATATAGGCATAATATGGCCATGTATCTTCCTGTACGATGATCTCCCCGTCTCTTACTTTCCTGGTTCTGGAAACAATCACTTCCATTATTTTTACCTCCCTTATATATGGTTTCACTTTATTGTTTAAAAAATGCGGAAGAGGGAGTAATCTCTCTCCCGGACGGGGGTCCGGTTGTCCTTACCGGAGATTTACATCGAAAGGGTATATCAAGCAAATATGTGTGGTATAATAAAAATTTAATGTTAAGGAATTGTTATTTATACGCAATTAATTCTTTACATTAATACCGGGAAAATTAAACAATAAATCTCTTATTCCGGTTCATCATAATCCTTTTATTTCTGACGATGGCTGAGCCAGTTGATATTGCCTTTGCCGTCTTTTTTACCTCAGCCGCCAGAGAGGCAAGTTGGGCATACGATTGTATTCTGTTTCCTGTTGTACTTACGATACCGATTGAAAGAGACAGGAGGGAGAACCTCTCTTTTTCGCCAATTCGATTATTTGTTATATAAAACCCCTTTCTATAGTCCTCCGTATCATGAAATTCCGGCAGATGCTCTTCAAACTTCAATAGTATCCTTTTCGATACAGGAACAGAAATCTCCGGGCGTGTTATTACGATAAAGTCATCACCACCGATATGCCCCACAAAATTAAAATCAGGAGACTGAGAGTGTGCTGCTTCTCTCATAATACAGGCGAGGGTTTTTATTACTACGTCACCATTTGCAAACCCATAATGGTCATTGTATGATTTGAAATAATTAATATCGATATAGCAAAGGTCAAATTGGACACCGTGAGATAACCTCTTATTTATTTCACTCTGTATAAACCCATTTCCCGGAAGTCCTGTGAGGGGATTTGACCCTTTTGTGTAGGTAAGACTTTTTTTCACTATGGCATCCAGGAGTGCATGTACTGCCACCGTACCCAGATATTTCCCATTTTTTGTAACACAAATATCATCAGAGAGAAATTCAGTCTTTCTTGGTTGAACCTTCTCTGCTACTTCTTCCAATGTGGTATTCGCTTCAACCGAGAGAAAGTTGGTTTCCATCAATTGAACAATATCTTTATCTTTGTGAGAATGAAGCAAATAACGGTAACTGCGTCTGCCAGGCACGTCCTTCTCTAAAAACCTCTTCCTGTGCAGCATTCCCACGATTCTCTTGTCACTTACCACGGGCAATCCCCAGAGGAACTGATCCTGAGTAAATCGCTTAAATGCCGAAACAATAGATGCTGACAGATGAATAGGTTCCACTCTTGATACAATAGTGTCTATAACAAAAGCCTCTCCATGCGCATTTCCAGTTTCCCTTTGGGATACTGATGTTGTTGATAATTCACCACGGGAAAAAGAAAAGGACTGGTCGAGATGATCCCCCTGAAGTAATTCAATGTCCATATGTAAGACATTCTCAATATCTTCCTCTTGTGCTATGCCTTTGGCTATAAACTTTATACCGATTTTCTGACATACCCTGACAATACGATGGGCATGGTTGAAATGCCCCTGCATGCTATCTAAAAATTGTCTGTCTATTTTTATGAAGTCTGGCTCAATACGAGAGAGTATCTTTAAACCTCTGTAGCCAGCGCTAAAGTCGTCAATGGCTATCTTGTATCCTCTCTTTTTATAATAGGCAATTGCCTGGTGAAAAAAGTTAAAGTTATGAATGACGCTTTCCTCCGATATTTCAAAAACAATCTTTTCTTTTGCCATTCCCCACTTTCCTACAAGTCCATCAATTTCTTCAACCTTGCAAACAGCACTTGTTAGCGTCTCAGAGCATAGAGTAATAAATAGAGAGGTATCTCTCTCTTCTATTCCAAGGCTTGCAGCCCTTTGGATAATATAATCCAGACACAGATAATCGGGAGAAGATACAACATCTCTATAATTGACCTTCTGAAATGGTATACCTCTCTTGGTGAAGGAAATATCTCCCTCTATCCTTGTGAATGCCTCATATCCAAAAAGAACACCATCCTTTGCTGAAAAAATAGGCTGAAAATGGACAGTAACGGGGTTATTATCCAGGGGTTCGAAGACTTTTTGTTTGTTGCGATGAATAGTTGCTTTCATTGTCAACACCTTCGACACGGCTTTTTCTCCTTCTATACGGGAGATAATCCAGGATTACAAACGTCTGGAGAATTTATAAAACTATGATAAACTTTGCATGTTAAAACAATGTGAAAAAAACAGTAATTTTGTGTTATTTCTTCAGTAATTTTTGTATCTCCTCGTTTGAGGCAATAGAATCAATGGCTGATTGAATAAATTCCATGATGTTCACTTCGTCAGGTTCATAATGAATGACGAGGCTTCCGGTCAGTGGGTTTGGCTTGATGTCTGTTATGCCCGGCGGTATCGAAATAAATGAGAAGTTCTTAATATGTTCAGGTATATTTTTGAAATTGAGTAATATCAGTTTCTGTATGAAGGGCACCTTCAGTCGTATACGGCCAGAAACGTGGTGGACGATATGGTAAGTAATCATTCAATCGCTCAGTCGTAACCAGGGCTCATTTGTTGCAAGAGTATCTCTTTTACTTCCCTGCTTACCAAAATGGGTAAATAATCTTTAATTTTCGCATGTTCTTTATACCTTTCCAATACCGATTCGTAAAGAGATATTACATTATCAACAGGCTTCTTCGTTTCCCTTGCAATGGTCTGAATGGCCCTCAGATGGAGTTTCTCTTCTGTTTCATTGTCATATAAAAGACAGGTATTCATATCACTGCATACGAGTAAGAAGTCTTTTCCTACACGATTAATAAGCTAACAATAATGAAGTAAGTAATTAAGCTCAACACATCCTGAATAATGGTAGCAACAGGCCCACTACCGAGTGCCGGGTCTTTTCCCAGAGAAGAAAGCAACCAGGGCAGGAGAAACCCAATGGTAGTTGCAAACCCACCTGCTATGGGTACTGCCAATGCTACTGCAAGCGCCAGATAAAAATCTCCCGAAGTCAATAACACATAAGGGAAGATAAGGATACCGAGTGATAGCCCCATGAGAAGTCCCGTTCTGAGTTCTCCGGCAAGCAAACTTCTGAATGGGGCATGGCTTAACGACAATCCCCTCACCGCAACCGCTTCTGTCTGCGTCCCTATGGCATCCGCCAGATAGACAATTATCGGTATGAAAAAGGCCACCGATATGTGGGTTTCAAGGGTACGTCCGAACCCTGCAACCACAGATCCCGCTATCATACTACCTGCCAAACCGAGCAAAAGCCATGGAAGCCTATCCCTGACGCGACGTGTTGGCGAAGCCTCAATCGCACTGAGTGCCCTGTTGTTATCCTTCCAGATACCCACCATCCTGTTGATATCTTCGATATGCTCCCGCCGTAAAATTTCAAACAAGGTTTGAGGTGGTACAACACCTAAAAGTCTTTTCTGCCCATCAACCACGGGGACAGAAGTAATATTATGCTTTATTGCCAATATTGCCACGTGTTCCTGGTCGTCATCGGGACTAGCCGTGGGTAGACCCTGAACCATGAGCTCATTCATTTTCGATGCAGTATCGGCTGCCAGGAGATGTGAAAAACGGACCGCTCCCTGAAGGCACCCGAAATTATCGACAATGTAAATTGCATCGGTTGAGTCGTACAACCTGCCGGGCAGAAAGGAAAGCACATCACCTGCGGTATCAGTAGCACGGGCGACAGGAACCTGCTTTACTAAGTGACTTCCTGCTGTTTCGTGTAAATAAGTCATATTTATTGCCGTTGCGCCGTTCCGGGCACACGCTTCATTTCGGCTAATCCCTATATAATCCATGCTATCTGACATTTTTCTGTTCCAGCACAAAATAAAATCATCATATCTTAATTATGTTTACGCAGTATAGTTACACGAGGATCGTTAAAAAAGAAAGTGCCGAACCGTCAAAAGCGGTACCAATAAAGGCGCCAAAAAAGGCTTTATTAACGATATGAGCAACCTTGCTAACGGCGGATTGTATATAGTGATCGTTCGTAACAGCCTTTGATTCATCAAAATAACCGTTTCCTTTGAGGGACCCGACGATTTCCTTTTGATTGATAATTGTAGGGTCATATGATGTCACAAGGCTTCCGGTCAAGGTATTCGTCTTAACCGATATGATACCACGAAGCGTTTTCAATAATCCTGCTACCTCTTCAGCCATCTTTTCATTTCCTCTGATCAGAGGGGTCTTTACTCTTAACCTTCCGGGAACACTATGGATATAATAACTCATATCATTCCTCCCTTTCTGTATTGATAACTAAAAATGTCTTGCATTCCGGATATAATGAACATCGAAACCGCACTTTTAACGCCTCTCTTTTATAAACATGCATAAGCTTCCCGCATGCAGGACAATGAGGCTTCTTTGTTTCCTTCGGCCTTTTTTCACTAAAGGTAAACTGTTTCCTGCACGAAAGGCATAAATATCTCTGTCTTCCTGTCCATGCCTTTCCATACTTATACACTGCTTCTGAGTTACAATGCGGACACGTTATTTCACATTTCACTACCATGACAATCATTTAACACTACCAATATTAAGAAAATATTAAGAATAGGTTAATTTTCTGTTAAGTTTATTAAATTATTGAAACTATTGTCCTTTTATACTATGGCAGCCAAGTTCAGTACTGTGAGTATCGGGCATTTCCGGTGGTTTTCTGTCTTACAATACGTTTCGATCTCGTAAAGATTCGGATATAGGGGAAGTGATATTTCTTTACAGGCGGTACATCTGCCGTTACCATCGTTTCTGCTCTTTTTTATGAATTCCCTGCACACGGAATCATTTCCACTCATTTTACACTCCTTTACATAAAAATGGCTGGCTTATGGAAAAAGCCCAGCCTGATTCGTTATTTTAAAGACATTATCTGTTCATTCTGCACCTAATAAACCATAGAAATGTTAAGAAATTATGAAGATTTGATTAAATATTGATAAAGTTTTCGTTTTAGGTAAGTAATGAAAAATGTTATTGATTATTATTGTTAAAAAGAGTAAAGATGAATTTCTATAGAAGTAATTTTGAAAATCTTCGTGTAATAATATATTTATCATAGAAAGGAGCAAAAAATGGCATTATTTAATAATGGACTAAAAGGTAACCTGATTACGGGGCTTGCGATAGGAGTTGGAGTTACAATCCTCGCTCCGGTGGTAATCCCGGTGGTGGCGGGTATTGCCAAACCATTGGCAAAGTCTCTTATAAAGGGGGGACTTATGCTTTTTTCAGGTACCGGCAAAGGTGTTGCAGAGATAGGAGAGGTATTCCAGGACCTTGTGGCAGAGGCAAAGGCTGAAATTGCAGAGGCGGAGAAAAAGACCGCTCATACTCCTCCTCCTGAGGGCCCGGCAAGTGTCTAACGTACCTGCTGCACATATAAGTCATCAGACTTCACAGAGACTGAGGATTAAGATACCCTCGAAAGAAGGCGATGCTAGTTATTTTCTATCATTAAAGAACCTGTTTTCCAGGTACAAGGGTATTGAGAGGCTTGAAGTGAATTCGGTGACAGGAAGTGCGCTTTTTGTTCATACGATTGGTCAAAAATCCATTTTAAAATATGCAGAGACGAATAACCTTTTTAGACTGACGAATGCAAACAAGCGGTCCTCCCTTCGTGGAACCACCTTATCAACGACAATTTCAGAAACTTTTAAAAGTATGAACAATAAGGTAAAGGAATTTACCGGCGGTGATGCAGATATCCCGGTTGCGGCAGTTTTAAGCCTTCTGGGTATTGGTATATATCAGATTGGCAGGGGAAAAGCTATGTCCCTGTCATGGCATGTAGCTTTCTGGTACGCACTGAATATTTTTTTACAATCATTACCAAAGGACTACAAGGGAAAATAGGAATTTTGGAGAAACCAATCAGTTTCTTGTCTTGATACGCGGTTTTCTGTTATTCCGTGGTAAACCAAAACATACGATAAGGGCAAACCTTGAGCAATCAGGGGACGCAAAGTAAAGGGTCTTAAAACTTACAAGGAGGTAAGACGAGAAAAGACACTCTTCCTTCTGAAAAAGACAGCCTTACTGCCGAAGATGTTTTACCTGAATATCTTTGCAGTAAGGCTTTTTTATTTTTAATTTCTCAAAATGATAGAGTTCATCAATTTTTAACATAATCTTAATACTTTCTTAACATTTCTGTGGTTTCATATCTTGAAAACATGATGTCGGACCCGGATTTCAGGGCTTTAGTAATTTGATAACCTCAAAATAGAAGGAGTATTAACATGGCAAATAATGAAGAAGTTAAAAGTAGCACGGGTATGGGAGAATGCATAGGCAAGGCTGGGACTACCGTTAAAGAAGGCATTGTAAGCAGCCTGAAGGGTATAAATGAGATAGAGTCAGAGATTGTAAGCATTGTGAGAAATACCGTTTCCAATACCCTCAAAACCGCGATGTATGTCACCGGCGAAAGCTTCGCTGTAACGAAAGACGTTATCAAAGGGGCGATTCAAGGTACTGAGGAGGTAGGTACAGGGCTTATATTAACTACAAAGTGCGTTGCAAAAGGTGTCGTTATGGGCGTGAGTGATGTTGGTGGTGATGTGATTAATGCTGCCAGTCAAACGGTAAAGGCCTCTGTTAAAGGAGCATCTGAGATTGGTGCAGATGTTGGCCTGGTAGCGAGGCGCGCAGTGGACGGAGTTATCGAGGCAACCAAGGAGACAGGCGGGAATGCGGAAGATGTTGCAAAAGCGGCTGTCGCTGGCGCTATAGAGACAGCCGGTACTATCGGGAATACCGCTGTACGAAGTGTGACAGAGATGCTTGTAGGGGTCGTTGAAGGGGTGAAAGGGATTGCAGGCGCTCTACTTCCAAAATCGTGTTCGACGTCTTCAAAGGTTTCGCAAGAGGGGACATCGGCTTCTCAGGAGAAAACCGGGGTTTCGGAGATTACGACAAGATCCAGAAAAAAAAACGAAGAATAGACAGGGCATAGTTACGACTAAACCTGTGTTAACTCAGGTAATTTTGACCAGGAAATCTATCCTGTCATACCTGCCTGCTGATAGTTATTCTCTGTTAACTCAAAACAAGCAAACTGAATAGTTGTC
>JAUPKS010000349.1 GCA_030837315.1 Planctomycetota bacterium | reverse complement strand
CATCCTGGGTTTAATTGTCACAGCCATCGTTCCCATGCCAAGAGATACGAAAGTCGGGATTTTACTTATGGTAGCCGCCCCGGGCGGTTTGGCTGCCATCCAGTTTACAAGTAAGGGGAAAGAGGGCATTACGTTTGCAGCAAGCCTGCTTTTCATCCTCTCAGTGGTAGCTATTCTCGCTACGCCTCTCATGGCTGAACTCATGATTCCCATCCATACACCCGTGTCCCTCCGGTATCTCCGGGTAATTCATGTGTTGCTTATGTATCTCTTCCTTCCCTTACTGGTTGGCTTTGCTGTTCAACGTCTGTCGGGACGTGTGGCACACGTGCTTAGCAGACCCGTTTCTCTTTGTGGCACCTTGTCTTTTACAGCGATGATTATCCTGACCATGGCCATGCGGAGGCAGGCCGTCCAGGCTATTGGAGGGAGTGGAATGGCAGCGATGCTCATTCTTATTCTCACCTCTATGGTGATTGGCTGGGTGCTGGGTGGACCGGATAGGAATAATCGAAGGGTATTGGCCACCGGAACGAGTATGCGGAATGCGGCCATCTGCCTTCTCATCGCCCAGAAGAGCTTCCCCGATACTGGTGTTGATGTAGTCGTGATTGCCTTCAGCGCACTGATGGTACCTCCAAACATGCTTTTTACGCTCTATGAGATAATCAAGAACAAAAGGTCAGCAAAAAAAACAATGAACCTAGGCGGCTGACGCTGGCAGGAAGTAGATTGAGACCCAAAGGGGACGATAAAAATTTATGAAAACCAGAGAAACATGTATTTGAGCGATTTTTAGGGCGGTCAGAACAAACCCTGCTTGTCCGTGTTAACTTAACTGCACATATTTTGCAATAGCACAAATTATTCCCCTCTTGGGAGGGGTGGGTACCTTGGTTGTGAAATCTCAGTGAATATCTCACGAATTACCGACTTACCCACCCCTATACTATATCCCCTCCCAATGGGACTTTCTAACTTGAAGGAGTAAGGTGGTTCCTATGCCGGTTAAAGTCATCGAGTCATCAGGTAAACTCATAAGTGTCAAGATAACGGGTAAATTAAAAAAGGCAGAATTGGATCGGATGCAAGCAATTGCCACAGAATTTATGAAAAGGGAAGGAAAGATCAAAATACTGGTGCTCCTGGAGGACTTCCTCGGATGGGAGCGAGGCGCTGATTGGGAAGATGTAAATTTTCAATTAGAGCACGACAGAGATATTGAAAAAATCGCCGTCGTTGGAGATGAGAAATGGCGGCACTTGGCCTTGGCGTTTACCGGCAAACCTTTCCGGCCAGTTGCGATAGAGTATTTTACTCCTTCACAACTCGATCAGGCGCGTACCTGGATTACATGAAATAATTATCCTCACTCCCGCTTATTTTTATCCCTCATGTGTGTTAATAATAAAAAGACGAAAATATGCGCTATGTAATCTTTGGAGGTGCTTTTTAACATCATAACGAGTTTAAACAATTATTTCCGGATAAAGTGAAGAGTGAATGGCCACAAGTATTCCGATGTTTCTGCGTGTCCTCGCGTAGAAACCCACAGTCGATGCCCCCCGATGCGTTTCGGCGCTGGGATTTAATTCTTGTTTCGGTGAGAGGACGCACCGAAACCTCTGACAAAAGGAGTAGTATCTATGAAAAGACATTTGGTACGGTGCTGTATGATAGCCTGTTTTGCATGTTGCGTTCATCTTACTGGTTGTGGAGGTGGTGGAGCAGAAATCAAACAGACAACAACACATACGAGTCTGGGGCAGGAGTTACAAGATCTCGATGCAGCGTATCAGAAAAAGATACTAACGGAAAAAGAATACAAAAATGCAAAAGAAAAATTGCTAAAAAAGTATGCAAAATAGAAAGGGGAAATATTGATGAATTTTATAACCTGGATTATCAGTGGTATTATAGCAGGTTGGTTGACGGGATTGATAATTAGGGGAAGAGGTTTTGGAATTAAAGGAGATTTGATTGTTGGATTGTTGGGGGGGCTTGTTGCGGGCGCATTACTAAGCTTTATAGGGCACATTACCTTTCATGTATTAGGGAATGTTATTATAGCCGTAGTCGGTGGTGTAATCCTTGTTGCAATTATTCGCTTCTTTCGCAGGAACTAAAGAGGAACGAAGGGGGTTGCAAGCAATTTTCATTCGGAGAAAAAACGACCCCCTGTTTCCCCCTTTTTTAAGAGGGATATTGTGTTTCATACTGCCAGAAAACCCGCTTAATTACTCTGTTAAAACATTTTTGTTAAGAAATAAAACCGAAGGGGAAACCTATGAAAATTCTTAGAACTATTTTGGGTATTCCTTACCTTGTTTTAGTTTTATCTGGTATTTTTTCTTCATCGATGCGTTTAGAAGCTACAGAAACAACCCTCCCGAAAGAAGGAGACATCCTGGGTACTTTTGACGTTGGCAAAAATCCGGTACGGGTACTCTTTGATGGAACACATATTTGGGTTGCGAATATCAGCAGTAACACCGTAACAAAGTTGCGGGCACGTGATGGAGCCACGCTGGGTACTTTTGCGGTAAGTTCAGGCCCATTAGATATGGCCTTTGATGGTACACATATTTGGATTACGAATAGCAGCGGTGGTAAAATAACAAAATTACGGGCAAGCGATGGAGCTATACTTGGTACGTTTGACGCCGGCAACTTTCCTGTTGCAATTGCTTTTGACGGAGCCCATGTCTGGGTAACAAATCAGAGCGGAAACGTGGTGATGAAATTTCGAACGAGTGACGGAACAAAAATAGGTACGTTTGATGTGGGTACAAGCCCGCGTGATATCCTATTCGACGGTAAGAACATCTGGGTACCAAATGCCAGCAGTAACGACGTAACGAAATTGCGTGCCAGTGACGGCGCTGCGCTAGGGACATTTCGGGTGGGTTTTGGACCACGAGGTATTGCCTTTGACGGAGAAAACCTATGGACAGCAAATTTTAACAGCGCTAACGTAACGAAGCTACGTGCCAGTGATGGGACAAAATTAGGCACCTATCCTGTAGGTGACAATCCACGGGGCATTATT
>JAUPKS010000056.1 GCA_030837315.1 Planctomycetota bacterium | reverse complement strand
CCCTACGGGATTCATAGCGCTTTCATTGAATAGTATTAAATCTATCGTTAGGAATTTCAAAATAAAATCACAATCTATTAACCTTCTCAGTATAGTTCTTAATGTAATTTGATAGAACAAGCCGTCATATAGTTTATTGACTTCTGATTCCGAAAGAAATATTTCTACCAATTCATCTTTTGATTTTCTCAGAATGTTAGTTTACCCCTTTGATAAGTCATTTCAAACAAAAAATCATGCAAGACAGAAGATTCCATATCTTCCTATTCCTGCGCATTGCAGCGATCGGTTATTACGCGATCATTGCACAGGTGATATTGATCCGTGAATTTCTGAATATCTTTTATGGCAACGAGCTGTGCCTGGGTATCATATTTGGTGCGTGATTTCTGTGTATTGCAATGCGATTTTTTGCTATAGAAAATCTTTTTTGCTTGACAAAAGCCTTCTAATGCGGGCCCCCCACGCCCCGAGTCGAATAACTTTTCTTGTTATGTAATAATTTTGCCGTATAATGAAGCAGTATTTTAGTTTTCGAATCACCTGTTTTAGAATTTTCAAAGTCGAGATTCTTCGTCGTTTCCGTCCGCAGACTGATAAAGGCTGTCGTTCTGGGCGAAGAATCGAATTATGGTTTAAAATGTATGACGCTTCTCATATATGATGATATTTTCTTAGAGCATGATACTGGCCTGGGGCACCCGGAAAATGCCCGACGATTGGAAAACACGGTTCAGTATCTCAAAGAGAGTGGACTCTGGGAACAACTAACGGTAGTGAGACCCCGCGCTGCTTCGGTAGAGGAAATTGGCCTGGTTCATCCACAAACCTATATCGGCACCATTAAAAAAATAGCTGATACAGGCGGGGGGTGGTTGGATGCCGACACCGTGGTTTCCGCCGCATCGTACAATGCCGCTATTCATGCTGCAGGGGCGCCACTGACGGCAATAGATTTGATCATGAAGGGCGAAGCGGAAAATGCATTTTGTCTCGTACGTCCACCAGGCCACCACGCTACACCCGCCCGCGGCATGGGGTTTTGCCTCTTTAATAATGCAGCCATTGCAGCAAGATACATCCAGTTTAAATATCGACTGGAAAAAGTCTTCATTGTTGACTGGGATGTTCACCACGGCAATGGTACGCAGGATACGTTTTATGGTGACCCAACGGTATTCTATTGTTCAATGCACCGCTACCCGTTTTATCCAGGTTCCGGCAGGAAGGAGGAAACCGGACAGGGAAAAGGCAAGGGATTTACTATCAATGTACCCCTATCGGCAGATACCCTACGAAAAAAGTACACGGAATTATTCGCGGATGTCACGGAACAGGGCGCGGCACATTTTTTACCCGAGTTTATTATTATCTCGGCAGGTTTTGACACCTATAAGAAAGACCCTATCGGCGGGTTAAACTTAGAGATAGAAGATTTCAGGACGCTAACGGAGATTGTCATGAAAACTGCAGAGAGACATTGTCATGGCAGGGTTGTATCATGCCTTGAGGGTGGTTACCATCTAACAGATCTTCCGTTCTGTATAGAAGCCCACCTCAAGGCATTGCTTCGGAGATAATTAGCTTTTTTCTTGTGCTGTGGCCTTTATCTGATTCAGCTTTTTTGTGAGACGTGATTTTCTCCTGCTGGCAGTTTTTTTGTGTAAAATTCCTTTCTTAGCAGCTTTGTCTAACTTTTGCACCGTGAGTCGGAGTTCTTCTTCAGCCGGCTGCACCTTTCCCTCTTTTACGACGCCCAAAAAATCCTTTATCTGCGTTTTAAGCGCAGACCGATAAGACCTATTTCTTAAATTATGTTTTACGTTTTGCCTGAGCCTTTTTTTGGCTGACTTCATCGTAGGCATAGTATCGTACTCCCTTAATTAAAATTGATAAAAGTAACCAGCACAAATGCGTGAATTAAAGCTTTATAATCTATGTAATTTATGATTCAAAGTCAACAGGAAAACGAAAGAAACTTGCATTCTTTATTTTTTTTTAGTATAGTAAATTAGCAACGCATTAAGTATTACCCTAAGTTACATGAGAGATTATATCCATGAACATTGTCCTCTATCCCGATCCCGTACTTCGCCAAAAGACAAAACCACTCAAGGAAATTAATAAAGAAGTATACAAAAAAGTAGAAGAAATGATGGAATTGATGTACCATGCCCAGGGCGTTGGACTTGC
Organism: Planctomycetota bacterium; assembly: GCA_030837315.1. Taxonomy (GTDB): domain Bacteria; phylum Planctomycetota; class Brocadiia; order Brocadiales; family Brocadiaceae; genus Brocadia. Next base: position 4,422 of record JAUPKS010000056.1, on the reverse strand, counting down.
AGCGCCACAGGTGGGATGGGCTGTTCGCCTGTTTATTATTGATGTTGACGGGACAAATCGCGGAGAAAAGGTATTTATCAACCCAATCATTGTAGAAGAGTTCGGCGAATTGCATAAGGAAGAGGGTTGTTTAAGTTTTCCCGGCATCACGAGCAAGATTATCCGAGCCCAACGGATTAAGGGCCAGGCGTACAACCTGAAAGGACAGAAACTGGAAATAGAGGCAGAAGGATTGGCTGCACGCGCATGGCAACACGAATTGGACCATCTCAACGGAGAGCTCTTTATTGACAAGATGAGTCCTTCAAACCGGTTAGCTATATCTCAACAGTTAAAAGAATTTGAACGGTTATATAAAGGCGACAAAGCTACGGTGTAAGGTAGTTCCACTGATAGAGAAAAGACAATTTTCGAACAGAGGCTGGTCTATTAAATAATGAATGTGGTCTTTATGGGGACGCCTGAGTTTGCCGTTCCCAGTTTATGCTCATTGGCAACATCAACACATAAAATTGCTGCTGTTGTTACACAACCGGACAGACCCAGGGGGAGAAGTAAAACACCGTGTCCTTCCCCGGTAAAAGAGAAGGCACAAGCACTGGGATTAAAAATTCTGCAGCCTGTCAACATCAATGATGAACCGGTTGTAAAACAACTTCAATGTCTTTCACCCGACTGTATCGTTGTTGTTGCCTTCGGTCAGTTTTTGTCCAATGCAATTCTTCATCTTCCGCGATACCGATGCCTTAATATTCATGCATCTTTATTGCCAAAATTTCGCGGGGCAGCCCCTATTAATTGGGCAATCATACAAGGTGAAACCGTCACAGGGGTCACTGCCGTAGTTATGACTGCCAAAATGGATGCCGGTGACATTATTGCTCAAAAAACAACACCGATATCCCCGGACGAAAATGCAGGAGAAATTGGAAAAAGGCTGTCTGCAATGGGAGCGGAACTGTTGATTGGTGCGTTACACCTTGTAGAAACAGAAAAGGCTACCTACATGAAACAAGACGAAGGCGGAGTAACCTTTGCGCCAAAGATGAAAAAGGGAGATGGATTAATTCTGTGGGCCCAGGAGGTACAAAAAATTCACAACCTGGTACGAGGAATGACCCCTTCTCCAGGAGCCTATACGTATTTTCTCAAAAACAATTCTCCAGAGAAGAAAAGAACCCTTATACTAAAGACACAGATTCACGACACAAAAAAAACAAAAACAGCTCTTAACCCCGGCATAATCGTTGATATTGCCCCCTGTGGAATCCATGTAGCAACCACGGACGGATTCATTTGCGTCACGCAATTACAGCCTGAGGGCAAGCGTGTAATGGACGTACAGGAATACTTACGTGGTCATAAGATAACAGATGGGGACATGTTTGTATCGTAATACCTATTTCCCGTTTACGGCAATAATTCATGCACGTGATCGGCATAATTAAAGGGCTTGTGAAAAAAAATAAACTAACCTTTTACCATTTACACAAAGGCAGGTACTATGGAATTTATTGATAAAAAAGTTGTTTCTATCAATAACCTCATGATGAAGTTTCGCAAGAAAAAGTGTTCTCCAAAAAACTTGTTGATTTTATTCCCCCATTGCATTCAGAGTTCGCAGTGCAAGCAGAATGTCAAAAATGACCTGAACGAATGTAAGCGTTGCGGGAAATGTAAAATCAAGGACTTGCTGGAATTTTCTGAAAAGTATGGAGTGCATATTACCCTTGCCAGCGGGGGACGTGCCGCCCTTCAAAGGGTGCTGTCTGAAGACATCCACGGGGTAATTGCTATTGCCTGCGAGAAGGAACTCAGGACAGGTTTGATGGCGGCCATGTCTAAGGCAATACTTGCAGTACCCAATATTAGACCTCACGGATATTGCAAGGATACGGATGTATATCTGGATGAGGTAAAAGAGGCGATTGAAAAATTCCTCACATAAGACAGACGTTCGCTATGAATGTATTCGTATCCTGCGAACAATTGACGAGCAAGAGGTTTTTGCCCAGGAACTTGTCTCGGAAAGATGCACACAGGGCGATTTGTCTGAGCGAGACAAAAGGCTTCTTACCGAGTTAGTAAACGGTGTTATCCGCCATCGTTTATCCCTTGATACCCTTATCTCCTTTTTTTCAAAAATTTCGTTCAATAAGATAGAACCCTGGGTAGTATATGCCCTGCGTGTGGGTCTCTATCAAATCATCTATTTGGACAAAATTCCCGCTTCTGCCGCAGTAAACACCTCTGTAGAACTGGTAAAAAAATTAATCCGCCGTGCAGATGCGGTCAAATTTACCAATGCAGTTCTTCGGTCCATCGAACGAAGCATTCACAACAAATCCGCACATGAACCAGAAATTACCGACCCGCAGAAGGCCTTGCACAGAAGGGAAAATACGTGGTGTACCTTTCACTCGCCGATCTTCCCTGACCCATGCAAACATCTCACTTCTTACCTGGCAGCCAATTATAGTCACCCCGAATGGTTAATAAAACGATGGATTGGCAGGTATGGGAAGGAAAAAACCATTGAGATATGCAAAACCAATAATCTTGCACCACGTTTATTTCTCCGGATAAATCAAAGGAAAATATCTATTGAGGAATTTATTGTGTTGCTCGATCAAAAAGGCATCTCCTCACACACCGTCAGGAACGCTGTTGCTGTTGATGACATTGCCGTTTCAGAGATACCGGGATTTGCGGAAGGGTTGTTCTTTGTGCAAGACATTTCTGCTATGAAGGTAGTATCATTCCTCAATGCAGAAAAATCACATACCGTGTTAGACCTGTGTGCCGCACCCGGAGGAAAGGCAACCCATATTGCAGAACTCCTGGAGGGTACGGGCTGGATATACGCGTTGGATATTTCTTTCAAGCGCCTGCAGCTCGTGAAAGAGAATTGCCTGCGGATGGGAATTCATAACGCCGCTCTTGTCTGCGGTGACGCATCTGAAAACAGGGCTCCTTTTCATATGCAGTTCGATCGGGTACTTATAGATGCACCGTGCTCCAATACCGGGGTGCTTGCACGCCGAGTGGAAGCCCGGTGGCGATTACAAGAAAGAGATATTCAAAAACTAGCCACGCTCCAATACTCAATTCTCAAAACCGGCGCAGCCCTGCTGAAATCTGACGGTTATTTAGTGTACAGCACCTGCAGCATTGAACCGGAAGAAAACCAGGCTGTAATAAAAAAATTCATAGACAACGATTCCCAATTTTATCTGGATGCAGAAGAATATTATTTGCCAAGCATACATGCAGGGGATGGAGGATACATGGCAAGGCTTTGCAAAAGACAGGTTCACGATTGAAGGGTGGTTCGTATGAAAATAGTTATTGAGTGTTTTCGCAAAACCCTTATTCATTTTCACTCACCGAAGTCGGAAGGAATAACGGTGCATAGGTCATCTTCGCTTATTTTTTGCATTTCCTGGATCGATGCTGGTGCATAAACAGTAAATCGCTTTGCCACCACCAATAATTATTGTAATAATAGTAGGGATAAGGGGCATAGTAGTTTTTTTCAATTACAGGCCATAGGTACAATTCCTTCACACGAATCAGTGGATACGTGTACTCTGTTGTGTCCAAAGGCAAAGTCCTCTTTCCCAGAACCTCTCCTGCAACCGTAACTTCCCGCCCCTGGGCATACACATACACATCCAGGTACCGGCTGTCGAGCACCAAAAACCTTCCTTCTGTTTTGTCCACAGCTTTCGGTTGCCCGCGAAAACCCGCAGGACGCTGCAATACTTGTAATAAGGTGCCCTCTTTCGTATTTTTGGCATCGACAATGACCCCGCTTAAGACAATCATCTGGCCCTGGTAATGTTCAGGATCATTCAGCACCGCCGTGAAAGTAGTGTCCGGTTTGACTTGCTCCCTGACTTGCTTCGATATAACCGGCGCGCAGCTCGCTATGAATACGAGCAAGACAATCAACATTGGATAAGAAAGAATGCTGCAATCACCTTTTTTTATCATAGGTATTACTTCCTCGTTGTCGAGATATTTGCATTTTTGAAATACATAGCGTCACCATACTTAATATTAACGGCCAACACCACTGTCAGCAACAAGATTATCAGTGTGAATATCCAAGGCCGAAACCAATATGCCACGAAGGATATGAGGCATCATACCTTCTCTCGGCTTGCCAAAGGTATAATTCCTTCACATAAACCAGTGGATAGATATACTCTGTTTCGTCCAAAGGGAGAATCCGCTTTCCCTGAACCTCTCCCGCGATCGTAACGGCTCTTCCTTTCGTAAATACGGCCACATCCAGATAACGGCTGTCAAGCGCCAAAAACCTCCCGCCGGTTTCGTCCACGTCCTTAGGCTTTCCGCGGAAACCTGCAGGGCGTTGTAATACTTGTAATAGTGTTCCCTCTTTGGTATTTTCGGTTT
>JAUPKS010000055.1 GCA_030837315.1 Planctomycetota bacterium | reverse complement strand
TTTAAGAGCATCTGAGAGTTGATTTAATCCCGCTGGAACAGGAGGTTCCATGGTATCGACATCAATATCTTCAGCTCCCAATGCATTTCCTGCGGCTTTCAGCCAAGCCAGATAGAGAACGCGGAAATCTCACACTCAAAGTACTCATAGCAAACCTCCTTGCAGTCCAATAAATTCTTTTTGTAATGAATGTAACCTTACTCATTCGGTCGCTCATTATTCACCTGTATTCCGTGCGATTGGTATTTCATTGCCTGATGAGGGAATGCCAATCAATTCCCTCATTCACGCCACGTTAGCGGTGCGAATATTTGTTATTATACCGAATCGTATTAAAATCTGGAAATGAAAGACTTATACTATCCAATTATTTTTCATGGCAATATTGGTTAAGAATGATAGAATTAAGTATAAAGATAATTCCCACGGTATTTTTATCCGGAGGTAAAAATATGAGAAAATTCATTTCAATACTTTTCATTGCCATGCTTGTCTTTACCGGAGTTAGCCATGCCCAGGAATCGCCAAGGGTAGTCGTAGAGAAATATCTTGCTGCAGTACGGAGCAACGATTACGATAGGGCATATTCCTTCATCTCTAAAACGGATACTACTATTATCAATTGGCTGGAGCTCATACAGTATGTTAAAAAGATCACTCCTTTAAAGCTTACCGAAATTATTGACCTTGCCCATAATGCTGTCCGGCAGGAAATCGTAAGCACGTCAGTAGGCGGCAACACCGCCCTGGTAAAAATCCACTCCAGCATACCGGACATGGCGGAAACCCTGAGGGTTACACAGAACCCGGAAGATATCAGGTCCCTTTTAGACCGCGGTGGATTATCTATGAAAGAAAGATTTGGGGAGTGCACCTTAGTAGTAGAAGATGGTGACTGGAAGATTTCAAGGGTTAAGGATATTTCCTCAGACCAGGCAGCAGAGATTGCAACAGACTTTGCTGAACTTGTTTTAGGTAAGGACGAAGCAAAAAGGATCAGTCAAAAAATTGATGAATTTATGAAGAAGCGGGATAAGGGCGTTTGATTTTAGCCGTATGTATTTTTTATTGCCAGAGATTACTTTTGTTAATGCTTTTGCATTGCCAACATAATCAGGGCGTCCACTGAACTTATAATCATCCCTCTCTCTCCTCCTTCGCAAGGAGGGGATGGAGGGGAGGTCTTCCGCTGGTTATTCATCCAAATGGTTACGGTTACAAACTTGCATGGATAAAATGAATTCTATACTATCTGGTTAATTTTTGTTGTTCTTTTTTTATACGGGACTAATAAATTAAAATAATGATTCCAATAATGGTAGAAATTACCGTCGTTGTAAACCCCACCTTAAAAAAATCCCAGAATCCCACATGAACGTGTTCCTTCGAAAGTTCCAGGACAATCATGTTCGCCACAGAGCCCATAACGGTGAGATTTCCTGCAAACGTGCTGCTCATGGCCAGCGCGTACCACATCGTTTTCGGATCAATAAATTTATCAATCCACGACGCCGATAACAAGACAAATGGAACATTCGAAACCAGATTGGATGCAATGACAGAAAAGATGCTGAAATGAACGATCTGGCTCGATGCGGTCTCTCCCAGATAGGGCTCAACGGCATTATGTGCCAGGGTTAAAAAACCGGCCTTATTGATGCCACCTACCACAATAAATAGACCGCTGAAAAACAGTAACAACGTCCAGTCGACCTTTTCCAGGGCATATTGGGGCTTTGTCCTTGATATGATAATCAATGCAAGCCCACCGGTTATTGCCGATAACGGGAGATTGCCTGTAAATACGAATCCTAAAAAGATACAGAAGAGCACGAAGAGAGATTTAGCCGTGAGCTTTACATCAAGTTCGGGTTTTACCAGGACAATTGGCTCTAACTTTTTAAAGGTAATATCTTTTCTGAACAAGGTGTAGATAATGAGTACATTAGCGATAAGGCTTAATATCCCGATGGGCAAGAGATGCCATGCAAAATCTAAATACGGTATCTTTGAAAAAACGCCTACGAGCATATTTTGAGGGTTTCCCGTTAAGGTAACTACGCTTCCAATATTGGACGAAGTTGCCAGCGCTATGAGGTAGGGGACGGGATTGAGCTTCGTCTGGCTTAAGGCAAGTATCAGGAGTGGCGTAAACATCAGGCAGATGGTGTCATTGACAAACAGTGCAGACAGGATGCCGCTGGAGAAGGACACAAAACACAGTAAGAGAAAGGAATTCCTGGCATGGGTAATCAGTAAATACGAGAGATATTTGAAACAATTCGCTATCTTGAAATAGCCAACGAGGATCATCATACCCAGCAACAACAAGATAGTATTAAAATCCACCGCCCGATACGCCTCATCCAGCGTTAATACACCGGCGAGTACCATGAGTACGGCGCCAAGCAACGCCCCCGAGGGCCTGTCCAGTTTGTGCCATTTCATCTTCTGGGCAGAGATGATGACATAGGTGAGGATAAAGATGAGTAATGATTTTATGAGCATATTTCGGCCGTATAAACTTGTAATGAAGCAGGGGCGAAGCAGGTAAATAATCCGCCATGAAGTAACCTGATATTCATTTGCGTGGGAATTTTCGTTTTATTTATGCAGGTTTGTGGCTCTTTCTCAAACGCTGTTTGGGAACGCAATGATCAAGAACCTTCGTTTCGAAAGGGTAGATTTGTTGGGTTTATAGCAACAAATTAAACATATACGAAACAGAGTTTCATGATGACACGGTGTTTCCAAAAAGAGTTTGGGTACGAGCAGTGAAGGTGGTCAATAATCTACGTAAGATTTCCCCTTTGTCCCCTCCTTGTGGAGGAGGGGACAAAGGGGTGGTTCTAAATTTACATGAAGAAACAATTACTTGTCTATTTTCGTGACTTTTGTGCCCTGCAGGCCAAGCCCCGCCATCAACCCCTTCTGATTGACGAAAAACGCGTATATCTGTGAATGTCCGGTTGTGGTTGTCATCGCCCCGGCTGCTCCAGCCTCCACAACTACGATGCTTGGGCCAACACCAAGCTCCCAGCCGTCAGTCTTGTCAAGCCAGGACATTGCAGACTCGCTCATGAAAAACAGCACATAACCATATTTCTGTCCGCCGGCTTGCAGGCCATACGAAAGCTGCACGGTATTATAATATCCGACAGTAGTTCCACTTTTGAAAAGAGCGCCTTCACCAAATTGTCCACCCACAATAAACCCGCCTTTGACAACGCCCGGAAAGACGAGGATGCCGCTAGCCTTTTCTCCCAGCGCCTTAGCTGCCGGAGACTTTGCATATAAATTATCCAGGGTAGTTCTGGCCTTAAGGTCAATTTCGTGAGCGGTAGCCGCTCCGGCTTGATTTTCACACATACATATGCTCGCAGTGAATGCAAGCATGAAAAGAATGACGGTCAAATGGACGTACTTCATTGTTATATTCTCCTTTTTGAATGATTATTTATCCGTTTTCATGAGTGGTATGCCTGCAGCAAATTCATAATAAAGCCCCGCCTGGATCTTGTTCTCGATCTGGTAATAGCGTGCCACCTTGGACTCCGGTAGTACTTCGCGGAACTTGGGGAGATACGCCTTGCGGAGCTTCAGCGTTAGGGTCTCAATATTCATGTACTCATCAAGCAGCGTCCTGGCAATATCATTCGTAATACTGTTATTGTTATAGGCATTCCGATAGTCGTTGATTAATTTCGAGGTACGTACGCGAATTAGGAACAATTCATCCTGATATTGTTTATAAACAGGCCAGAAGCCCTTCGCTTCGCTCTCCGTAAGCTGCATGTTATCCGCAACAATGAGCTTTTTGTCTGTGCGTACCTTCTCGATGATTATTTGCATGTTGTCAGCCGGTTTGTCCTGCGCGGTCGCGGTAACGGCGCATGTCATCATCACAACAACTCCAACCCATAAGAGTTTATTTTTCTTTATTATATTCATTGATTTTTCCTCTCTTTGTTGTTTTTCTAAGATAATGTTTCTTGTCCTATCTACCCTCTTTTTCCGATCATAACCTCCTGTTCTGCAATGCCTCCTGGTTTTGCGATCAAGTTAGGCTGCCTTCGGCAGCGACTTTTAACCTCCCCTCTGGAAAGAGGGGCTGGTGGTGTGTAAGGCTTATTATCACACACCCCTTAGTCCCCTCTTTTTAAAGGGGAAACTAACTACCCGTTTGAGATTCCTGTACGGCCAGTTAGGCATGGACAAAGAAAGTTTGTCCATGCCACCCTGAAACCCGCATAAATAAAATGAAAATTCCAACGCAATAAATTTATTTGGTCCCGCACCTGCCCCAGGCAATGGGAAACTTGCCTTTTCCATCAAAGTCCACAGTAGAACAAAAATACCAGAGGAATACAAGTTTTTTTCCGTATGCAAGCACAGATGGTTTCATCGCTTTTTCGTTTCTTTTTCATAATAACATGGGGATAATTTAATTACCTCTCATCTTCATCGCCGTATTACTTAAATAATTAACCACCCAGAGATTGTTACCGTCAGACGTAATTCCTATGGGGGCTGTGCCTGTATTAAATGTGCCTAAAATAG
>JAUPKS010000348.1 GCA_030837315.1 Planctomycetota bacterium | reverse complement strand
ATGTCTTCATCCGCGTTGCTACTAGGATAATCCTGTAGTTGATAATAGCTGGATAGCTTGGCCTCAAGTTTGCTTGTTAACTTTCTGCTCAGGGTAAGGTAAAGAGAATTCAACTCATAAAAATTTCCAACATCCTCCGTAAAAAAAATAACTTCTTCCTGGCTCCTCCTCAGCATGACAGAGATGCTGGTCAACGCCGTTAATTGCGTATTGGATTCTAAAGAAAACACAGGTCCGTTAAATTGATCGAGTTCCTCATCCTCATAATCACGTATACGATAGCCAACCTTAAAATTTCCCGTTGTCTTTGCCGTCTCTTTGAATTGAGCACCAAGTAAATATTCATAAAAATTTGAGTTTAAGGAACCAGTATCATAATCTGTTTTGCCCATATTAAATTCAGTCAGGGCATTAATTTTTGTAAATAGTTTGTAGGAAATTCGTGTCCCTATCTCTTGTTCATTATAGTTTGAATCCTCAAATGTTTCATATTGATAATCAGAAAAAGAATAATATAACTCTGGATCGAATCTTGCAAAATAGTCATGAAGTGCAACCGTAGTTGTAAAGTAGTTTGTTTCCCTTCTCGTTCTCTGAATTAATTGACCATAAATATAATCAAAAGTTTGAGGCTGTTCCGTGTCTTCAAATCGATCTTCTAAGGTAATACCCAATCCCCCAGGAAATTCTGTTTTAAAAGAACCTTCAAGGTGGTGATTAACCGTGCTCTCATCAGGATTATCTCTATATTCTAAAATATCTGTCAAATAATTGATATTTAGCTCACTTCTGATGCCCCTGACTGGTAAAGAAAGATTTAGCCCTGGTGAATACGTGGTAATAAGATCGGATACTTGGCTATCGGGCGTGTCAAAGATATTATCATCATACGATTCGCTTATTGAAAATAGGGGGTGAATCTTGAGTGAACCGAAATGCATATTGCCTTGCGCATATGCTTCACTCGTTATTAGCCACGGCAAAAAAACTCCCAAAAGAAATGAGACAAGCTTTATAAAATTATGAGTTTTACTATTCCGATAATAAATACACGATTTATTTTGCTTGTTCAAAGGTTCCCCTTTTATTTTAGCGCACTCTGAACCGAACTGACGATACAAAGCCGTCACATGATAAACGGAGTACCTTCCAATATCATCTTTGGATGTTCTGATACCATTTTCCCGGCCACTTCTTTTCCCAGTAAATCTGAAACAATCCTCACTGCCCGGGAAAGTAATGGGGGTCTCCTTGATGGAGAATGAGCATCTGAAGCGATTATATGTACTAAGTTTTTTTTTAACATCCACAAGGCACATTTTCTTGACGCAGTACCGAAGTCCCCTGCAATGCTCTGTGCCGTTACTTGTAAAATTGCCCCCATTTCCACAAAACGTACCAGCATTCCGGGATTACTCTGGATGGTAATATTTCTCTCAAGATGTGGTAAAATGGGAGTAAGTCCCATCGTCTTTAATTCAAAGATAACTTTTTCTGTCTCCGGAGGTATCCACTGAAACGAAAATTCCAGCAATAGATATTTTTTACCTCCATTCAAGGTCAATAGCTTGCTTTGTTTTAAAATTTCCTCATTCAGTAAACGCTCATTTAAATATACTTCTGCACCCGGAAATAACTCGATGTCTACACCCTCTTGTTTTAATAATTGATTCATCATAGATATCTTTTTGAGTACATTACTTTCGTATTCATCATTTATTCCATTTTGTATATGTGGTGTGGCTATTATCTTCTTTATTCCATCATTTCCAGCGATCCTGCACATCTCCAGGGATTCTTGTACCGTTGTCGGCCCGTCATCTATCATGGGCAATACATGTGTATGTATATCTATCATGTGAAATACGTTGTAAGAAAAGCAAAGACCAGTCGAATTCTTTCAAAATATCGACAAACAACCCCTTTCCTTTTTCTGTATACAGGGGAAAAACAAGTAAGGCCTTCGTTGCTTCACGTGAGTGATTTGCCAAAACGAAAGGTATGTTTGGTAATTTTGTTTACCCAGAAAAGCGTAAAAAAGGATGCTGAAAAGAAATGCTTAACTAAATTAACTGGCAAAGAGAAGTTTTGTTTATTGGCAAGGTTTAGAAGGAAGCAAAGACTTTCCCGTAGCAAAACGAATGAAACTCTTAACACAGGCAAAGGTTACTCCTTGTTTTATCTGTCTAACGCTGCGCCGAATAGATATTGTTTTGCTTTAGGAGAGAGAATTTTGGTTTGATGTCTATTAAATATTCCCTCTTCTCTTTTTCACAAGATACTGATCCACTAAATGAGCACGACGGCTTCGAATAATGTTAGAAACTATCGAGTTTTATGTGTATTTGTGTATTTGGTCAATAGCCTTTTTAGTTGTGTGCCAATTCGCAGAAAGCCAAAGAGAGTCTCATTGTTTGGACGAAAGAAATATCAATGCCCTGTTTATGAAATAGTTATTCATTTAACGCAATCCACATTATTATTTACCTTTACCTTTGCCTTTGCCATGATCATCATCGCAATCAGAAGCATTTGGAAGTGTTGTTGTCGTTGTAGAACCTTTACCCTTTCCTTTACCTTTACCCTTACCATTGTTATTGTCGTTTGCAGCCACAAGTCCGGACTTCCTAACATCCGGGAATGTTTCTTTCTGGTCAACCGCAGAAACATCTGATGCATAAACAACACCAAAAGTCATAGACGACAAGAGTACAACACTAACAAAAACCGGCTTAATTAACCTGCTGCACACGCATGCAAAATGTACACAAACACGGGAAAATAATCCAATATTGCTGTTCATAATTTCTGTTCTCCTTTCTATAATCATTAATCATTGCTTATCAATAAAATTCAATTCCAACTTGGACATAGCAAATGACATGAAAACTCGATTTAGATTTTACCATGAATCAAGGTCAAATCGGGTGGTCTATAAGGCAAATGGTGTTGATTACTAGCATATAATATTAATCATGTCAATAAAAATATTTCAAGATGTTATTAGCATTTCAAAATATTAAAGATTATAATTACCGCTTATATAGCAAACCAGGGGGAAGTTCTTCAAGAACGTCTAGAAAAATGTGCCGGAAGGGGTGTTACGGCAAACTTATACACCCCAGTACCCCCTCTTTTTAGAGGGGAATTATAAAAGTTTGAATTCCTTAACGTCACGTTTGTCCATGCCACCCGGAAACCGGCTTACATAAAATGACAACCCACTACAGAGTACTTAGGAAATACAAAAGCACTATTATAGACATTCTCATCCTCATTACTATTTTCGTTTTTCTGCTTTCGTATTTTACTCCCAACCATTTCCTATCAAGAAACATCCCCACGGGTGGCGATATGGCCTCGCATTATTATCCTGCCAAATATCTGAAAGAGGTATTATTACCAAAAGGGCGAATAGTTGGTTGGCTGCAAGGAAATTATGCCGGTTTTCCATTATTTCAGGTTTATTTTCCCTTTCCCTTTTTACTCATGGTTCTTTTGAGTTATGCAATCCCAATGCAGATCGCCTTCAAGATAATTTCCGTAATGGGGGTGTTTTCGCTCCCTTTATGCTCATACTTTGCCATAAAATTAATGCATTATAAATTTCCCTGTTCAATCATAGGTGCCCTTTTTACCCTGCCTTTTTTATTTATGGAGGCAAACTCCATGTGGGGCGGTAATATACCCAGCACTCTTGCTGGTGAGTTTGCGTTCAGTATCGGCATGTCTTTAAGCGTGCTTCTCCTTGGAACACTGTACCATGGCATAGGGAAAAAAGGGGGAGTACTATTAAATGGGGTACTGTTATTCTTTATTGGTTTTAGTCATGCCTATGCGCTCCTTTTTTCAGTTCTCACCTCTGCTTTTTTCCTGATTACAGCAAAAGACTTTGTGTACAAATTGCACTATCTTCTCAAGGTATACACACTAGCTTTTCTTCTCCTCTCATTTTGGGCAATACCACTTATCGCAAACATAGCATATACGACAAATTTTAATATCAGCTGGAAGATGGATTCCTTTTTTGAAGTTATACCAATTATTTTGATTCCTTTTGTGGTGGTCTCCGTAATGGGATGTATTGCTCATATGTATTTTTGTATAACAAAAAAAGAATCTCTAGATGTGCGCTTAGGGTATTTCTGGTTCGGTATAGTCATTAGTATTCTTTTTTATTTTTCAGCCAATAAAATGGGTGTCGTAGATATACGTTTTTTACCGTTTATGCAATTGTTATTTACGGTCATTGCTGCTGTAGTAATTTATAAAAGCTCCAAATATACAAAGCTGCAATGGATGATTCCACTCATTTTGACCGCTCTGGTATTATTGTGGGTTAGTAAGCAGGTAACCTATATTCCCGAGTGGATTGCCTGGAATTTTACCGGATTTGAATCGAAGGAATTCTGGCCTCAGTTCAACAAAATTAACAAATATTTACAAGGAACGGAAAACGACCCCAGAGTCGTGTATGAGCATTCACCAGTGCATGATTCAGCAGGTACCGTAAGGGCATTTGAATCCCTTCCCTTTTTTTCAGGCCGTTCTACTCTTGAAGGCTTATACATGCAATCGACCATTAGCTCCCCCTTTGTTTTTTACATACAGTCAGAGCTCTCTGAGGTGGCCTCGGCACCTTTCCCTGATTATACGTACTCAAAACTCAACTTGAAAGCAGGTATTAAGCACCTGAAGATGTTTAATGTTAAAGATTTTATTGTTATTAGTGATACGGTAAAATCTGCCATGAAACAATTTACCGAGTTTGACCGAAAGGCTTCTTATCCTCCGTATGAAATTTATGAACTGAAAACAAATGACAATCATTATGTATCACCTCTGGCATATGAACCAGTTCTCTGCAAGACGAAAAACTGGAAAAGGCTATTTTATGAATGGTTTAAAGAAGACAGTGTCAATGATGTTCATCTTGTATTAGACAAACATAATAAAGGCTTGCATCCTTTTAAATATAAAATGACCACGGATATCCTGAAAGATATTCCCAAAATACCTATCGATATTACCACTGCGTATGTGCATGAACGTGTGAAAAACGATGAGGTATTGATAGAAACAAATTGGATAAATAAACCACTTTTGATAAAGATTTCTTATCATAAAAACTGGAAGATTGAAGGCGCAGATGAAATATATCAGGTATCGCCCGGTTTTATGCTCATATATCCTCAAGCCAAATATGTACGTTTATACTTCAGTTATGGGATATCTGATTATACAGGCATGGGTCTCACGCTATCAGGCATTATCATTATTGGAATCTCTGCTTATACCCGAAATAGTCGGCACAGGATATCTTAATGAGTAACATGCTATACCGTCTAACAAATTATACAAGAGACAGATTACCTGAGGTTTGCTTATGAAAGTTTTATTAATTAATCCTGGTTGGGATAGTCTCGTTAGCGCAAAAGGGTCTTGCTTCAATCGCCCCTGGCCACCCCTGGATCTTTTGAATTGCGCAGCTTTGCTAGAAAAAGAAGGTTTTGAAGTCCATCTGCTGGACGCAAGGGCATCTCCTCTTCATATAAAGCAGATAGCACAGAGGGCAACAAAGTTTGACAAGTGTTTTATCACTTCTTCACCAATAGACCGCTGGCAGTGTCCCAATATAGACCTCTATCCATTCCTGGAATTGGTGTCCCTGTTACCAAAAGAAGGGCTTTACGTCATGGGTGTACACGGTACGATGTATCCCGATGAAATGCTTGAAGAAACAAAAGCTGTAGCCATTATAAGGGGAGAGCCAGAATTTACCGTTTTACATATCGCTCGGGGTAATTCATTAAAAGACATTCATGGTATTTCCTTTAAAGAAAGCGGGTCAATAATTCACAATACCGACAGGGCATTCCTATCGCTAAACGATTTGCCCGTACCGTCATTTCACCTGTTAGACATACGCAAATACCGTTACGAATTATTAGGCAATCGCCTGCTCCTTTTTGAGGGTTCACGTGGATGCCCTTATCCATGTATCTTTTGTCAGAAAACACTGTATGGCACACAATTCAGAACAAAATCTCCGGAAAAACTGGCTGATGAAATTGTTTATGGTGTAGAGAAATTTCATGCAAGAAGCGCATATTTCATCGATCTCGAATTTACCTTGAGACGGGATTTTGTTGTTGAACTCTGCAACAGATTGATTGGAAAAAAGGTCTCTTTTCGCTGGACATGTCAAACAAGGGCAGACACGGTTGATTTTCATCTGCTCAAATTAATGAAACGGGCCGGATGCAAATTAATTCATTTCGGTGTTGAAACAGGGT
>JAUPKS010000347.1 GCA_030837315.1 Planctomycetota bacterium | reverse complement strand
TCTTTAGAATCCAATACGCAATTAACGGCTTTGACCAGCATCTCTGTCTTGCTAAGGAGGAGCCAGGAAGAAGTTATTTTTTTTACGGAGGATGTTGGAAATTTTTATGAGTTAAATTCTCTTTACCTTACCCTGAGCAGAAAGTTAACGAGCAAACTTGAGGCTAATCTATCCAGCTATTATCAATTACAGGATTATCCTGCTAGCAACGCGGAGGAAGAAATTAAAGATTTCTCTACGTGGGGTTTTCGCACGGCCCTTAAATATAATATTCAAAAGTGGTTATCTGCCGATCTAAGCTATTGGCACGAAGACCGTAGTTCTGATTTCGGCAGGAAGAAGAACGTAATTGCCTTTACCATCAATGCAGTTTTTTGAAATTTTAAGGATATGCGGAAATCTCTCTCGTTCTTTATACCTGTTTATAATGAAGAAGGACTTCTCATTCACAATACGGAGAAGTTAATAGCCTTTGTTGATACTTTAGATGTCCCTTACGAAATTATTCTTTGCAGTAATGGTTCTACAGACAGGACGATTGAGTTGGGATATGCTCTGGAACAAGCATATCCAACGAAGGTTCGGTTTTTCTTCGTGAAAGAAAAGGGTGTTGGAAAGGCGCTAAAGCATTGCATAATACATTTCAAATATCCTTATATACTCTCTCTTGATATGGATTTGTCAGCAGATTTATCTTTTATAAAAGAAGGACTTGGTTTTTTAAATAAGTATGATATTGTGCTTGGTTCAAAAAGGATGGGAGTCCAATATCGTAAAATTATAAGAAAGCTGGGAAGTGGTTTCTATGTCTTTATCGTAAGGTTATTGTTGGGCATAGGTTATTCAGATTATTCACTCGGAGCAAAGATTTACAAAAAGGTTATTCTTGAAAGATATACGGGTTTGATCAGCGATTATGGTACGGATTATGTTCTCAACATTGTATATCATGCCTTTAAAGACGGTTACCGCATTATTGAAATCCCTGTGATATGTTTTGACAATAGGGGCAGTAGATTCCATTTGGTGAGAGAGGGAATGTATCGATATAAAAAAGTTTTTGAGTTATGGTTAAAAAACAAAAAACTATTATTAGTTAAAAGCACATATCCTTTCTTTTAACCTGGCAACAAAACTCCCTCGTTACGATAATTTTAATGCAATGAAAATTGCCATGGCGTGTATAGGAACAGCTTTTATTTGACACGTATGAATATGACCTCCAGGTGACTTGAATGACAACAACAGCAGGAGTGAAAAAGACAGGACCGCAAAAAAACACTGTTTTCCCGGATACCATGGTGTTTGTGCTTTTCTTCCTTTCCGGAGCATTCGCTCTTGTCTATGAAGTGGCGTGGACCCGCGCATTAAAACTTGAATTCGGATCAACCACACTTGCTGTATCAACGGTATTGAGCGTATTTATGGGGGGGCTTGCCATCGGTGCTCATCTGGCAAGCAAAAGAGCAGATCGATTATCAAAACCACTTTTCTCATACGGCATCATCGAAGTGTTTCTTGCTATTTACTCGCTTTCAACTCCTCTGATGTTTCACTGGTTTCTCCCCTTATTCGGTATAATAGGTACTCGGTTTTCTGAAAATTTCTTGTTTATCAGTATATGGCGCTTATTGATTTCCGTGATTCTTCTCCTCCCTGCTACGGTCCTTATGGGTGCAACCTTACCGGTTTTATCCCGTTTTTACGCATTGAGTAAAAAAGATGCCGGGCGGGGTGCTGGCATCTTATATGGTGTGAATACCACAGGCGCATTTTTTGGTGTCCTTCTCGCCGGCTTTGTCCTGTTACCGCAGCTGGGCCTAACATTGTCCATTATTATCACAGCTAGCTGTAACCTTGCGCTTGGGTTTTGGGCATGTTTGTTAAGCAGAATGGACAAACATCCTCGACAAGTGATTGATAAAATGTGGATTGAAGAACCACGTAAGTATAAGCAATCTGACCTGGTGGTGCTGGTTGCCCTTGCCCTTACAGGGTGTGCAGCAATGATCTGCGAAGTGGCATGGACTCGCGTGCTGACTCTCATTCTTGGCGCATCTGTGTATGCTTTTACTATCGTATTGTCTACCTTTCTCGCTGGCCTTGGTATCGGTGCATGGAGTGTTGCTTTTATTCATCGCATATCTCCATCGAAGGCACGGGTTGTTTTTTATGGGCTTGCGTTATCCGCTGCTGCGTCCGTATGCTTTAGTTCTGCTGCGTTCCGCCATCTTCCGCCATTCTTTGTGAAAATGTTTCGAATGTTAGATGTTCAGGGCCAATCGGGAAAGATGCTTTGGATTCAAGTGAGTATCGCTGCGATTGTCATGTTTATTCCTGCTTTGATCATGGGCGGACTCTTTCCTGCAGCAGTCAGGGTTTTTGTCAGAAAACCTCAGACAACTGGGAAGAGTGTCGGAATATTATATACGTTTAACACAGTTGGCGCAATCATCGGATCACTTTCTGCAGGGTTTGTTTTAATTCCATTGTTAGGTATTCGCAATACCCTTCTTCTGGCAGCCATTGTCGAATGCATCGGTGGTAGTGTGCTTTTTATGTCGGATTATCGACGGTCAAATGTACTTGCAATGACCGCAG
>JAUPKS010000346.1 GCA_030837315.1 Planctomycetota bacterium | reverse complement strand
TGGTTTATTAAGCGACTTCCAGAAAAAATTATACGCACCCAGGAAGACATCTGATATATAAGGACGAAGAGGGGGGTGGATTGTAGGGGGTGGGGGTATCTGTCCAAAGAATCCACCCCCTGTTTCATGTCGTACTTATGTCGTACCTGGTTTTAAAAACATATCAAAACAGGCCAAGACATACAAGAATCAAATTCCCTTGAATGACTTGATAATGCTGGATAAATCGAAGAATATCAAAAGATGTAAGAATTCATAGAAATACCTAAAAAGCGCCTGTTATTTATCTTTGGTAAATATCTGAGATAATGCAGTTCGTGAGATTCCATCAGCACTATTTAAGCATGATTCCAGCCCCAAATCTCCCCGTTTCCGTATTCTGCTGGCGGTATGAAAACAATAGTGCGTGATTACACCTGGTACATATCTGGGCGATTTCTATGTTCTTCTCAGGAATACCCATATGCATCAGTTGTGTCTTGTTTGCTTCCCATAAATTGAAATAGCCCTTACCCTGAAGAGTCTCGTTGCAGATGTATCCGTTCTCCGTGTGGAAAACTTTCTTGATCTGAGCAATGGTTTCCTGTCCAATCTCATAGCAGCAGGGTCCGATAGAGGGTCCAATTCCCACAAGAATATCCTTTGGTAAGCAGTTGAATATTTCCTGCATGACATTTACTGTGTTTTGTGCCACCGTACGAATCGTCCCTCTCCATCCTGCATGGGCAACGCCTATTACCTTTTTCTTTAAGTCAAAGAACAAAATGGGAACGCAATCAGCTTGGAGGACCATAAGGCAGATATGGGGAGCGCTTGTTACCATAGCATCGGTTGCATCTATAGCTGTTTCATAATGAAATGCACCACTGCCTCGTAAGTCTTCTGTTACAATTTCTACGTTACTGCCGTGGATTTGCCTGGCGATGGTAAAATTGGTTAATGGAATTCCAAGTGCTAATGCAAGCCGCTCGCGGTTCTTCATCACTATTTCTGGATTGTCTCCAACGTGAAATCCCAAATTGAGAGAGTCATACGGCTGGTTACTAAAACCACCAATTCTCGTTGTTATAAAATGTTGTATTCCTCTATATTCCAACAGATTCTGAAAAAACCACATCGATAATAAGCTCTTATTCTTTTTAATCATGTACCTTTACCTTCAAAATACTGATATGATAAAAAACAAGGGCGTTGAGTTTGTAAAAACTCAACGCCCATTCTGCCGTGATGTCAAAAGTATAAATAAGAAATACTGGTAACCGTTTCAGTGAAAACTTTACCAATTGTTTGTCATGGCGAGCGAAAGCGAGGCAAGCTTACGTCCCGATAATGTCAGAGATCGCTTCTTGCCCCGCTTCCCGCAATAAAATTTGCATTGGTTATGAAACGATATACTAGACAGCCTTTTCGCCTCTCTCGCCCGTACGAATACGGAGTACATCTTCAATTGGTGAGATAAAAATCTTTCCGTCGCCAATACTCCCTGTTTGTGACTCTTTCGTTATGCACTGAACGATTTTTTCTACTTCTTCGTCTGAAACAACCATCTCTATCTTCACCTTCGACAGTAAGTCAACACGGAATGTCCTTCCACGCCATTGCTCTGTTATTCCACGCTGAGCTCCGTGTCCTTTTACATCGGTTACGGTCATACCTGGATAACCTAATTCTTCCAAGGCATCCTTCACAATCGCCAATCGTTCTGGTCTCACGATCGCCTCAATCTTTTTCATTATACAAACCTCCTTCATAATAAAATGCCCTAATTTCTAAAGCAATGAATCGGGTCATGGTATTTTAAACAACACCATGAAGAATTACGTGCTTTCAGTCTCGTAATAGTGGTAAGCCATTTCTTTGTGTTGAGAAATATCCATACCTGCAATTTCTTCTGACTCGCTTGGTCTCAAGCCAACGGTCGCATTTACAAACCAGCCTAAGAGCGTTGTTATACCAAAAGACCATGCCCATGCAACCAGGATACCTATCCATTGTTTTCCCACGATAGCAACGTTACCATAGATTAGACCATCGACACCGGCTGGATTTACCGTCGTGCTACAAAAGATGCCGGTAGCAAATGCCCCCCAGGTTCCACCCATAGCATGCACACCAATAACGTCAAGTGCATCATCGTATCCAAAGGCCTTCTTCATCTTTGTTACGCTGTAGAAACACACCAGACCTCCACCAACGCCAATTGCAATAGATGCCATAGGGCCTACAAAACCGGAAGCCGGTGTAATAGCAACCAATCCTGCTACAGCACCAGAACAGGCGCCGAGTATAGTTGGCTTCTTGTGATGTATCCATTCAAGAACCGACCAGGTAAATCCAGCCGCGGCCGCTGCAGTATTAGTAACTACAAATGCGCTTGCAGCAAGTCCGTCGGCGGCTACTGCACTACCTGCATTAAAACCAAACCAGCCAAACCACAGCAAGCCGGTACCCAGCATCATGAAAGGTAAATTATGAGGAGGCTTTATCTCTTTTGGAAAACCTTTCCGTTTTCCTACAACCATCATCAGGGCAGCTCCAGATGCACCAGAACAAATGTGAACAACTGTTCCACCAGCAAAATCCAATGCGCCTAATTTGAAGAGCCAACCATCCGTAGCCCACACCCAATGCGCCACAGGTGCATACACTGCTCCCGTCCATAAAAGGACCAATAAGAGCCAGGCATTAAATTTAAACCGTTCTGCAAAAGTACCCGTCATCAGTGCTGGTGTAATAATAGCAAACATACATTGAAAAATCATAAAAGTCAGATGAGGTATTGTTGTTGCATAAAGGTCACTCGGCGCCTGCCCAACGGCGCCTGCCCCCAACCCACACCATTGGAGACCGCCAATAAACCAACATCCCGGAGCAAAAGACAGGCTATAGCCCCAGAGTACCCACTGTACACTAACAATGCACATGACAATAAAGCTCAACCACAGCGTATTTACCATATTTTTCGCCCTTACCATACCCCCGTAAAACAGGGCAAGGCCAGGTATCATAATCAAAACCAATGCTGATGATGTGAGCATCCATGCATTATTTCCCTTATCGATTGCCGGTGCATCACCTGCTAACGCATTTGATGCAAATAGCATTATCATCGACAATGCAAAAATCGATGAAATACCTAAAAAGGTCCCTTTTCTCATAAATCTCTCCTTTTTAAAGTTATTAATTAACTTCCTCCCTGACATAGGTCCGTATGCAAAATGATACCTTTCAACTGATTGTTTTTCAACAAATGGGAAAAACTACTTCAAAAATCTGAATTATTTCATCCTAACACCTCCCGCTTTAAAAATTTTAATTCTCATATGGTCTCAGCTTTACCTCCCATAAATACGCAGCCAAACTATCCATGTCTTTTTTGAGAAACAGGGAAGGCTCTTTTTCTTTCATTCGATCAACGATACTCTTGCACCTCCGCTTTGTGTATAATAGCGAAACATCTGGCAGTTTTGACGGACTATGACAAGGTACACAATGGTTCATGTATATGCCTTCGGTAAAGGAAGCCACATCATTTTTCCCGATCTCTTTTAGTGACTTAAACTCGGCAAGTTTGCCTTTGTCAATTTCACCGTTTTGATATTTTTTAAAGAGGTCTATTACCGCCTGTTCGTCTTGCGAAAATCGTTCTTCCTTTTCCATCTGCATTCTGTTAAATGCATGTAATATATCTTCCTCCACCCAATTTTTATGGGAAAATATATACTCCAAAATATGGCACTGTCCACATTTTTTGCTCAAGATCACTTCCATTCTGTCTTCGGAATGGAGTATTGATCGTGGAATTCCTAGATTATCTTGAGTCAATGAAACTACGAGTTTTGCATCAGTGGGGGAACTCACGATTGTTACACCATCGGCCAAAGTAATATATGGCAGGAAACCAAAAAAGCTTTTTTGCCGTCCTACCTCAATTTCTCTGGCATCCTTATAATAAAAAATGCGTTGTGCCGTTTCGTCATAAACTACTTCCTTAGGTAATACATACGATATCTCTTTGTATCTCTTGTGATTCGTAATGTTTCTGGCGCCTTCATCAAGTACAACGTGTATGTAAACTCGCTTGTCTTTAATGATTAACGATTCCCTGCGTATAATACTATCTTTTATGCTTATTTCCTGATCTTTTGTTTCTGAAATCCCATTAATTACATAGTTTTGAGAAAACAGAGGAAATGATAACAGTCCATTGGTGAAAAAAATCACCATAAGACAAAAACCGAGTTTGTTATTGAGCATATAAACCTTCCAAAACAGTGGGACCACGGTAAAACAGCAAAGTCATCCAAAAAGTATCGTCTTAAACCAATAGAAAAGTATTAAATTTTTAGCAGTACTATAGCAAGAGCATGTTTCATTCCAATATAAATGAGATACAATTAATATATTTATAAAATGTTTTATTGAAAAGCATTAAGACTTATTATTAATTTAAAAAAATATTTTGCACATAATTTGCGAATATTATTGATCGGTTGATTTAAACCAAGACTATTATTAAAGTATCTGTTGTGACTTCATTGCCGCATGGATTGTATGTACCTTTGCAGCAAAGTAAGGCAAGGGGATGTCGAAATCACTTCCAAAAAAGGCATTTATCAGGAAAATGGTTTTTACTACAAACCGATATCCATGCCTTTTGAAATACGAAAAAAAATTAAAACTAAGGAAAGAAACTGGGAGAGAAACGAATTTATTACGGATTAAATCGAATAGAAAACACACAGCATATATTGTCAAATTGATAATGTATGCAATATTTCCGACAGTTTTTGAATCAAACGCCCGGATAACAACTTGTGCCGTGTTCGTACACATCTATGCCAGAACGTTCAACATTAACAGGCACCCGAAGACCGAACGTGCGTTTCATAATGAAGAAAAATAAGAACCCTACAGAAAAACACCATACCACTAAGGTAATACATGCAATAAACTGTGCTAGTAACTGCCAACCAGAACCTGTAATCAGCCCCTTCACGCCTCCGTAAGTTCCGTCAGAAAAGATTCCAACCGAAAGCAATCCCCAAAGCCCATTTGCTCCATGAACTGAAATGGCACCCACGGGGTCGTCGATCTTTAATTTCGTTTCGATAATATACAGAGAAATTCTTGTAATCAAACTAGCAGAAATTCCTATGATAATTGCTGCCCAATGTGGTACATATGCTCCGGATGCCGTGATTGCCACACAACCTGCCAGCGCACCATTGCAGGTCATAATAACATCAGACTTTTTTGTCATACAGAATGAAAGATAGAGCAGGGTAACGGCGCCTGCCGCAGCAGATAAAAAGGTATTTACCGCTATGATAGATACCCGAAGTTCTGTAACTGCAAGCGTACTACCTGCGTTGAAGCCAAACCATCCAAAGATTAAGATAAGGGTACCCATTACGATGTAAAGGAGATTATGGCCGTGGATTACGTTCGAACTGCCATCAGGATTATATTTTCCATACCGTGGTCCTGTCATCCACGCTGCAACAAATGCAATCAAACCACCTATTCCATGCACTACACCGGAACCGGCAAAATCCCTTGCGCCTACTCCAAATGGCAGCATCTCCAACCACCCCTTACCCCACATCCAATGTCCAAATATGGGATAAAGCACACCGCATAAAAAGACACTGTAAAGTACATATGCATGAAATTTAAATCTTTCTGCCACAGCACCCGTAACAATGGTACAGGCAGTGGCAGCAAACATGATTTGAAACATCCAGAGCATCGCTGTTGAAACATCGTAAGAATTACCCAGTAACAAAAATCCACTATAACCAACAAATTGGTTTCCGCTGGACAGCCCAGGGGTGAGTTTTGAACCCCCAAACATAAGGGCAAAACCAACGAGCCAAAAGACCAATGCGCCGACACAAAAAACTACAAAACTCATTGCCAGATAGTTGAGTGTGTTTTTCTTTTGGACAAAGCCTGCACCAAGGAAGGTAAATCCTGCCTGCATATTAAATACTAAAAATGCACTGAGTAACGTCCATGCAAAGTTTACGGAGAATTTTAATCCCTGTATGCTATCAGAATAGGTATTGGCTCCGCTCGGATCTCCAGCAAATACAACGTTTGCCAAGTAAACTAATATCCCACTGAGGAGAATGAATATAAAAATATGTTTTTTCAATTCAAAGCTTCCATGAAAATTGCTGATGTTGCCCCGCATCACTCGGGGCAACATCGGCCACACAAAAGTTAACGTATACTACGTACTTTAAATCGCAGACTCGCCCGATTCTTTCGTGCGAATACGATATACGTTTTCTACATTGAAAACAAATATCTTTCCGTCACCGATACTCCCGGTCTGTGTCTCGTTGATGATCGTATTAACAATCTTTTCCACATCGGTGTCCTTAACGGTGATCTCGATCTTAATCTTTGAAAGGAGATCCACTCTGTATCTTCTCCCACGCCATACCTCGCTGATACCCTTTTGGCTGCCGTGCCCTTTCACTTCGGTAACGGTCATCCCGGGATAACCCAATTCAGTCAAGGCATCTCTGACAATATTAAATTTTTCTGGCCTGATTATCGCCTCAATCTTTTTCATGAAAAACCTCCATTAAATTAAGTATTTTCAATTACTTCAGTAATGATAATGAATCTTACTTCTTGTTCGTCTTCTCCTTTTTTACTGCTGCATATACCCATCGCCCCAGTTTTTCGGAGTAAATTTTTTCTCTCGCTTTATCCTTGCTCATTGCTTGTTCAAGGATAGAGACTTGCTCTTTTTCCTTCTGCAAATCCTCTCGGGTGAATTCCTCTGATACAGGGGATAGAAATTTCTCTTCTGTAATATAACACGGAGAACCATGGATATGTATATCTGTCCCCTCAAACTCGACAAGTTCGGATACCCGTATCCCTATGGTATATTTCAGACCAAAAAATATTGCAGCTCCCCATGCAACTGCCCATGCTATGGCGACTATTGTTCCGATGAATTGGGCAAGTAATTGGCCTCCCTGTCCTGTTATTAAACCGCTTACTCCACCGTAGGTGCCATCTGCAAAGATGCCCACAGCAAGCATGCCCCATATACCATTTGCTGCGTGGACAGCCACAGCACCAAGTGGATCGTCAACCCTAAACTTCACCTCAACAAGCCATACAGCTCCCCTCATGATCAAACCAGAAAGAAGTCCAATAACAGCCGCAGCCCATGGGGCAACGTACGCGCATGGCGCTGTAACGGCTACCAATCCAGCTAATGCGCCATTACAAATGAAAGCCACATCAATATAACCTGTTAGTGCCCATTGCAAAAAGAGCATTATAGAAGCGCCAGCAGCAGCAGCAATAAATGTGTTGCTTGCAATAACCGACACACGCAAATCAGTTGCTGCAAGGGTGCTTCCCGCATTGAAACCAAACCAGCCAAAGGCAAGTATCAAGGTACCAATTACAACAAATGTCATATTATGGCCGGGAATAGCATTGGGTGTTCCATCTGGATTGTATTTGTCTCTTCTCGGACCAACTACCCATGCCCCCATTAGTGCCATAATTCCACCAATTGTGTGAACGCAGGCACATCCCGCAAAGTCTTTAACTCCTGCCCCGAAGGGAAGTGTGCTCAACCATCCCCCCCCCATACCCAGTGTCCATAGACAGGATAAATTATACCACACATCAAAATACTGTAAACAAGATATGGGACAAATTTCATCCTCGCCGCAACAGCGCCTGCGATAATTGAAACAGTTTTCGTTGCAAACACCATCTGGAAGAGCCAGAACATAATCGTTTGAACATCATA
>JAUPKS010000345.1 GCA_030837315.1 Planctomycetota bacterium | reverse complement strand
GTTTTTAAGCTCTTCGATTTCTGTATCAGTTTTTCGTTTTCTTTTAATACCCTCGCCTAAATTTGAAATACTAGATGATTTTACAAAGTCAAAAACATTTCCGCGCGCGACGCGTTGGGTAGGGTTGGTATTTTTTTGTTCAGTTTGTTCTGTGGGTATAGTAGGTATAGTAGGTATAGTAGGTCTTAGATCATGCGCGTTTTTTGAAAAAAATGAGGGTGATCCGGGTAACTCTTGGGTAACGTTTGGTGAATCTAAGGGTTGCTCTTGGTTAAAGCTTGGGTAACTCTTGGGTAACTCTTGGGTAACGTTTGGTGAATCGCTGGATAACTCTTGGGTAATAGATGGGTAATCATTGGGTAACTCTTGGGTAATTTTTACAAAGGGATTCATCAATATTTCATAATTAATCTCATAAATTCCTGCCCCTTGATTTTCACTTGCCGTATATCTGAATACCCATTTTCCGTTGTAAGTATAAGTATTTAGCGATTCCCTTGCTCTTGAAAGTTTATAAATAGAAATTCCACTCAGACTGGTTATTTCGGGGTTTGATATTGGCGCAGACTCTGGAAAATAAAGAGCATTAAGCTTATGCAGTACAGCTAAAGCTAGGCTTGTTGCTACGGAGCCGAGTATGTGTGGCGCTCCGATATTATAGAACCCATTTATCAATTGTATGTAATTAATTTTCTTATTATCCATATTCTCCTCCTAAAGCGAGCCTTTGGCGAGGATCGCTTTAGGTAAATCCCCGCCTCTGGCTCAGGCATAGCCGCCCGTCAGCGACTACTGTTGTCTAAGCAATATACGATCTTCGTATCCAACATCTTCACCAATTCCCTAGTCGCCTCTATATCCGCCATCGCATCATGCGCCTTTATCTCTATCCCAAAATGACGACATATTGTTTCCAGCTTATGGTTTTCCAGCTTCAGATAGTTTCGATATTCAAGATAACGAATCAGTGAGAGAGGGTCCAAGGGCTTATATTGCCATACCCAGGACCCAAAATATTTATCATGCTTGAGGAAAAATTCTCTGAGGAAGTCTATATCAAAAGATACGTTATACCCGGCAGGGATGAACTTGTCAGCCTTATCAAACTTGTCAATATACTTGCCCCATACGTCTATAAGCCCCCTATAAACCTCCTTAACAGTCGGGTAACCCTCCATCTCTTGAAGGGTAATGCCATTGACATTAAGCGCTTCTTGACTAATGTTATGCAAATTGAACGGCTTAATCTTGTATTCAATTCGCTCTTTGACTTCTCCGCCTACCTCAATTATCATGGCAAGCTGAATAATGTCATTCAACTTGGGATCCAATCCAGTTGTCTCAGTATCCAGCCACAATATTTTCATTTGAAGCTCCTTTTAAGGCAGCCGCCTATTAAGCGACTGCCCATAAACTAAAACTGAGGTTCGTCAGGATCGCCC
Organism: Planctomycetota bacterium; assembly: GCA_030837315.1. Taxonomy (GTDB): domain Bacteria; phylum Planctomycetota; class Brocadiia; order Brocadiales; family Brocadiaceae; genus Brocadia. The sequence goes on along the minus strand of JAUPKS010000345.1, from coordinate 4,072 downwards.
TCAAAAGTAGTCTGACAAGCTTTATCCAGTTCCAAATTCCACGAAGGGAACTTTTCAACAGGAATTTCCCAGATAACAGCGATCGTCTCTTCTGACATTCGGTTTAAGAAAGAGCGCTCTATGTCGGGCTGAGTTCCATCCAGAGCCTTCACAAGCTCTAATACAGTCTCACGCCCTCCGACTTTCTCCGTCCAATCGAGAAGCTTCCCTATCTCCACCTTTGCCAACTTGGCTGCATCCGGGTCATCAAGGTAATACCCTAGCTCTGTCCTCATTTCCTTCGACGTGCTATTGTAAACATCCTCAATCAAATACGTGCATTGCAGCCAATACACTATCACATCATGCGAGACCCCGTTGACCTTTCCGCCGGTCGCCTCATGAAACGCGGAGATAAGCTCGCGGTTGGTCTTCTCCTTTTTGCCAGCCTTAAATTCTGAGCTAAGCTGGTTTTTCCGCGCTTTATACAGGCTGAGAATCTTTGCTTCCACATCTTTGCTCTGAAGCTTGATCCAGCCCTCATACTTTCTGTAGTGGTTTTCAAGATGTGGAATGTTATCAATTTGCGAAATTTCAAGTGTTAGCCGATCGAGAGTCATTTCCGCCGGCTTTACTGGTGGGCTTGTCTCAGCTGGCTGCTCCTCTTTCGCATCCTTGGGCTTCTTCGGCTTAGCTTTTTCAGATAAAGCGTTACCATCATCATCCTCATCCGACGTCAAGCCAAGCAATGCTGCATAGCTGTACCGCCGTGCATAAGTTATCTCGGACCCCATCGCTTGTATTGGATTCTGCTTCTCACTTATGCGCGGATTCAATGGGAATTTGCTTGCCAGCGATTGCCCTGATATGTGATAGAGCGTTGAAACCAACGTAAGGTTCCCATTCTCCGGTTCCAATGTCGCTATTACTGCCAGCCCATTCTTTGCCAGTGCCGCCTTGGTGGCGTCACAAAGATCGTCCAGCGTACTATATGCGTGATTGTTGAAAAACGGGTTCTTGCCTGATTGCTTCACATTCATAAACTCGCCCTGCGCTTTTACTAATGCCTCCAAAAGTGTCCTGTTAGCTGTTTCCCTTATTTCTGACATCTTTCTCCCTCCCCTTTTCTCTTTTCCTGTATTTCCTGCCAGGAACTTGACCATGGCTGTGACCCCTTCCAGTCACAGACTTTGTGATAATTGAGCCCAGTAAAATAATATGTCACGATTATTTCCCCGGACATCGCCACGTTAGAACCATCTATGAGCACATCGTCAGGAACATTCATGTTCCCCAACTTTTGCCCTTCATGCCATCCGTTTTCCACGTCTTTTCCTTTCTGGTATAAGCGTCCGGATCATCGCCCGGCCTCCCTGTTCGTGTCAGTCGGCTCCCCGGACGCTATTGTTTCTACTCCTCCGGCTTTACTATATCCACTAAAGGTTTTTTAGGCCGGTTAACCATCTCCAAAAATGCCCTTTGTGCCTTCTTGTATTTCATTTCTCTATATGACTTTAGTGTCGCCTGCGCTTTTTCTATGCCGTCTCTAAGCGCAGCAATACGATCCTGTATCATCATTTCAGCCATATCGTCGCAGATCTCAAACTTCGACTTTGGGTCAAAGCTCAGCTTTGTCATGTTGATTTTGTCACATTCAACGCTGAAATATTCATACATGGGCATGAGATTCAACGCATGCGCTAGATCCCTGCGCCACGCTAGCCCATCGTCCTCATCGCACTCCTGACACACTTTTGTAAACCTACTCGCCCTACCCCTTAATTCGCAATCTTCACATTTCCCTACTTCACTCATCTGTCCCTCCATTTCTTGACACTGACATGATACAACCTATTGCATATCCAATTATTGCCCCGATAAACAACGCTCCGATAACCCAGATCATCGCGTACCTCCTGTGTCAGAAATCTGACGTTGGTTGCTTTCTTTAGCAAGTAAACATTAAAATTAAAAAAATTAGACCAAAAACGAAGCAGGAATATCAAGAGCTGCAGCTACTTTATATAAAGTTATTAAGGAGACGCTTCTATCTCCCCTCTCAATTTTATAAATTGTATCACGAGACAAGCCGCTTGCCCTTGCCAATTGAAACACGGTCAGTTTATTCTTTTCTCGAAATTTTTTAACAAGCATTCCAAAATCTTCTTTTTTCTTCATCCTTAATACCCTCCTTATTTGGTTACTTGCTATAGTATACACCCAAATCCGAAATATGTCAAGCATTTTTTATTATATTTGTCGAATTTAGTATACAAAATTAAAAAAATATGATATAATATAGATGAGGAGGGAAAGGTAAAAACTTATATATGGGAGTGATGAATTTGAAAAGCAGTGATTTGAAAAGCAGTGAAATATTACGCTTATCGCGCACAAAGAAAAATCTCACGTTGAGACAACTGGGGCATCTGATTGGTTATAATCATAGCTATATCAGCCAAATAGAAAAGGGGATGAAAATCCCAAGCGACCAAATCGCTCGAAAAATGGCGACAATTTTGGAAATAGATTTTGAAAATCTTCGGGAAATATTAGAAGACGAACGGTATGAGGAAATGACGTCTAAAATAAAAAACCGTTTTGGAAAAACAAATTCCGCAACTTAGTTAAAAATTAAAAATAAAGGTTTAAGGAGATATATGATATGAGATCAAGAAAGGTTGTATATTTTACCCTTTTAATTCTCATAATCTTTTTACTCGCTTCTTGTTCATCTATATTAGATAGCAATCCTACCGTATATATCACAGATACAGGGAGCAAATATCACCGGGATGGTTGCAGATATCTTTCAAAAAGCAAAATTGCAATATCTTTAGATGAAGCAAAGTCACAAGGGTATACTCCATGCTCTGTATGTAAACCACCACAATAAACAGTCCGACTTATTCATCCGGCACCCTCATTTTTATCCAGTTGGGTTGGCAATAACGCCACAATAATCGCCCCTATGATGCCAAAAAGGAATCCGATTGCAACCGATTCATGAACATTCCGCCCTTTTGCCTTAGCAATATAACCCGCCAAGATCGATCCAAAACCGGAATGAATTAATGCCATCCATAGAAATATATTCCCTGTAGTAATTGCGGCAATGATAATCAATATGGCTATTATTGGTATGCCAAAAGAGATAATTTGGTTGGAAACTCCCTTATTATTACTCATGACTTTCTCCTTTTCTTAAAATAAAACAAAAAAGCGAACCCCAAAAGATTCGCTTTAGAATATATCATTAAATTATTGTTTTGTCAATTATCTCCCTTTTTTCTTCTTTCTTTTTTCTTCTTTCTTTTTGTTCTGCACATTTATACCCTCCTTAATAAATATTCATTATGATTGTGAAATTTCTAATACTGAACTATCCGCGCTTTCCCCTGATGCCTGTACCATATACCAGAGTGATGCGTTGACCGGGAATGTCACATCCCAGTAGGGATATCCAGATCCATCATAAGCGACGGCAGCTATAGTTATCACCGTTCCCATCTGGTCAGAAATGGGATTGACATCGAAGTCGTCATAAGTGCCAAAAGCAAGAGTAAAAAATCCGCCCCTTGGGTTATTGTCATTTCTCCCGTTCCATACGACATAAAAAGTTATACGAGGTTGCCCACCTGAAAGCTGCTTAAATTTGAAGGTCAGTTTTGTCCCTGTTCCTCCGCCGATCATCCGCTTTTGGGTGTGCCCCTGCGTCCAATACGGAATGATATCGCCGAATCCTATCAGATCCTGGTTTTTATCTGTTCCTATATAGCCCGTGTATTCGTGCAGGGTTACGCCTCCCGTGACGTTTTGCAGTGTTCCCTTGCCGCCATTGAACTTATTTCCTTGCCCTACAAAAAAAGTCGCATAACGCGTCAAAGTGTGTGTCCCACTTCCAGCGTCGGTAATATCTATTTGACTGCCAATCATGGCGTTTTGCTTATTAGCGGCTAGCTTATAGGTTTTGGATACCGCCGTTAAAATAACGTAATAATTTGTAGACGCTAATAGCGGAGCTGGCAATGTACCCGTTGTTGTCAATGTCACAATATCGCCATCCGCAAATTCATAAGAATTTGTAAGAGTG
>JAUPKS010000344.1 GCA_030837315.1 Planctomycetota bacterium | reverse complement strand
CTTTGTCTGGATGGACGCAAACGGTCTTTTGATGTTGCTCTTTTCCATAGCGTTGCGGTGGGACATCGTTTCCCCCAGTCAAGAGCAACCCGTCTATCCTTTTTAAAAAGTGCGCTACGTCATCTTTGTCTTTTATAACAGGCAATAAAAATGGAATACCGCAAGCTGCAATGACAGACTCGCTATAATTTCTATAGGTAAAAGCGTATGGATGCTTTCCTGCCTCTCCGTAATCGCAATTGATGCCAATAATTGGTTTCATATTTTAAAGCTGCAAGATTATGAAATACAAGACACTGCTTTTCTTATATAGTGAACGCTATAAATAAATTGACATCGTATTGCCAAAATATCATTCCCGCGAAACTGGGAATCCATGAAATAGGGGAAAAGCAAGATTCCTGCTTTCGCACGAATAACAACTTTCTTTTAGTCGTCCAATATAAATACTTGCGGATTGTATACGCAGCGGCGGGGTTCAGCGGGGAAAAACACGCATGCCTTCCGTTTTCTTCGGTATTCTTAAAGAATATAGCGACTCATATCCTCGTCTTTTGCTATGGCCTGCAATTTGTCCTGAACATATTTTGCATCGATAACAACCTCCGCACCATTCATATCAGATGCATCAAAGGAGACATCTTCCACAAGTTTTTCCATCACGGTATGCAATCTTCGTGCACCTATGTTCTGTGTGCGTTTGTTAACCTGCACTGCAATCTCTGCAATAGCCTCAACGGAGTCACTCTCAAATCGCATCTTGATCCCCTCGGTTTCCAAAAGCGCCTTGTATTGCTTTATCAAGGCATTTTTTGGTTCAGTCAGGATGCGTAAAAATTCCTCTTTCCCCAGATCTTCTAATTCTACACGAATGGGGAATCGTCCCTGCAACTCAGGAATTAAATCCGATGGTTTGGAAACATGAAATGCACCTGCGGCAATAAAAAGAATCCGATCGGTCTTAACCATCCCGTATCGTGTATTAACCGTGGTGCCATCCACAATCGGCAATAGGTCCCTTTGTACGCCCTCACGGGAGACGTCAGGGCCGCGTGTGGATTCACGGCCGGCAATCTTATCAATCTCGTCTACAAAGATAATCCCAAACTGTTCGGTTCGCCGAATGGCTTCCTGGATGACTTTTTCCCTGTCAATAAGTTTTTCTGCCTCTTCCTGCGTTAAAATCCTTTTTGCATCCGCGACAGCTACCTTTCTTACCTGTGCGCGTGGGGGCACCATCTTTTCCAGCATGTTTTGGAAATCCATCCCCATTTCTTCAACCCCGGCAACAAAACCCTGGAGCACATAAGGTTTCTCATGAACGGTAAGCTCTACGATACGGTTTGAAAGTTCTCCGTCCTGCAATTTTCTGCGAAATTTCTCCCGTGTACTTAACCGTTGTTCTTCTGCCTCAGCATTGGACGGTTCCGCACTCTTTGGCACTGGCGGCAGTAACAAGTCCAGGAGCCTCTCCTCGGCCATCTTTTCCGCCTTCTCCTGGACAGATTGGATCATTTCGGCTTTAACCATATTCACGCCGATTTCGGCAATATCGCGCACCATAGATTCCACGTCGCGACCATGGTAACCAACTTCCGTGTATTTTGAAGCTTCAACCTTGAGAAAAGGCGCCTTTACGAGTGCAGCCATCCGTCGCGCAATCTCTGTTTTTCCAACACCCGTAGGACCGATCATAATGATATTTTTCGGCAATACCTCTTCCCGCAATTCGTCAGAAAGCTGGTATCGACGCCACCGGTTACGGATGGCAATTGCCACGGCACGTTTGGCATTCTTTTGGCCGATGATGTATTTGTCGAGCTCCTCGACAATTTTACGGGGCGTTAGTGCGTCCACTACCTGACCTCCTCCACCTTGATATTTTTATTGGTATAAACACAAATATCCGCTGCTATGGAAAGGGCCTCTTCGACAATCTCTTTTGCAGACAATGAGGTATGCTTTATCAATGCCCTGGCCGCTGCAATTGCATACGAACCACCAGAACCAATACCAATAATACCATCATCCGGTTCAATCACATCTCCGCCACCTGAGATCAAAAAGGAGTATTGCTTATCTACAACAACCAGCAGGGATTCCAATCTCCTCAGCACCTTGTCCGTTCGCCACTCCTTGGCCAGTTCATGGGCGCTGCGCAGGACATTTCCCTGATACTGTTCGAGCTTGGCATCAAATCTTTCCATGAGGGCAAAGGCGTCTGCCGACGAACCGGCAAAACCCACAATAACCTTATCATGGTAAAGCCTGCGAATCTTTTTGGCGTCCTGCTTTACCACAGCGGCGTTCATGGTAACCTGGCCGTCACCGCCAATGGCGACGTGGCCGTCCTTTCTAACTGCTAAAATCGTTGTTGATACAATAACAGGTTTCAAATACCAATTCCCTTTCGCGTTATTTCTATCCAGTCGCCCGGTTGGTAGGGGGGAAACAAACCAATTCCCCCTTAGTGAAGGGGACCAGAGGGTTGTGTTTTTCTTTTCGAGCTGTTACTAATAATTGATAAGCGGTAGATGTTATCAATTTATGAAGCAGTTATCAAGGGTTTTCTCAATTCTTAGTGTTTGACAAACAGTGAATTGACCGTATAATGAAACCGCTGGAAACTATAATCCTGATGAATAAGGGGTTACGGGGATAATAATTATGTATTTTTGCTTTATTTATTTTTAAAGGAGGTATGAATTATGATAGCCAAAGACATCATGAATAAGATTGTTACCGCGGCAAAGAAAAACACCATCGGTAGGGATCTGGCTGTAAAATTGTTGTCCGGCATGTATAGCGGATTGCCTGTTGTGGACGACAAGGGAAAGGTTGTTGGTGTCGTAAGTGAGTTTGACCTTCTCAAGGCAATTCGAAGCGGAAAGGCATTAGAACAAGTAACGGCAGGGGATATTATGTCAAAAAATCCCATCTGTGTGACCGAAGACACCTCAATTGACCACATTATAGACCTCATGACAAAGCACAACATCATCCGAGTTCCTGTTGTGAGAAATGACACACTGGTGGGAGTCATCTCCAGATGTGATATCCTGAATATTATCGTGGAACCTGAGTTTGTGACATTTTTTGCTGATTAAGTTATGAAAAGATTCTTCGTGTCTGCCATTGTTTTCTTTTGTCTGGGTATTTCCGCCTGTGCACCTCAAAAATATACTATCTATCAAGAGCATAAACACGTTGAAAATACAAACCCATCTGTAACGGACATATTACATTATGACTTTGATGTTATCAAAAGGATGTTGCAGATTTTAGAAGAGGCCACGAAGTGTCTCGATGAGGATAAACCTATTTCGAAAGAAAATTTTAGTGATATGGTACAAATCATTACCAATTTTTCTGATAAACACCATCAGGAGAAGGAAGACAAGGTACTCTTCCCCGCACTAAAAGTGAAAAATGAAGGCGAAAAGAAGGATTTCCTGGGGCGGCTCCTTATGGAACACGTGTCTGCACGTGATGAGATGAGAAATTTGTCTGGAGCACTCAACAGCTTTTATCAGGGGAAAAAGGCGAAAAAGAAGATCGCCAAAATCGTTCGTTCCTATATCGAAGACATGGAAAAGCACATTGAAATGGAGGAGAAAATCCTCTTCCCCTGGATAAACAAGACATTAACCCCCGACGAGCAGGTAATGTTCGTGAAGAAATTCGATGCCTTGGAAAAAGAAGACCTCGATGCCGGTGTTCATGAAAAATACAGCGCCATGATCGAAAAGCTTGAACAGCAAGTGGGGATTTGTTCTGATTCTAAAGAATAATTTACGGTTCTACGAATAACTGACATCAACTGCTTCTGCCGCACCCTTGTGAAATATGCACAAGTCTTTGACTTTGTGGTTTCGAGCTATCTGGCGGATGACAGGGCAGATAAAACGTGTGGCTCTTGGGAATCCATCAAGGTGCCGTAAGCCACGAACAGTTGAATTATTACCTTGATGAGTATATATTTAAATTCAGCCGGAGAACCTCGAAACATCGCGTCAAGCTTTTCTACAGGCTTCTTCAAAATGCAACACAAATAGAACCGACAACATCTGATAAAATAGTTAAACATACGAGAGATCAAAAACCGAAAATATACAACATATAGTAGTAACATCAGTCAAGTGAATATCCTATTAATACGATAAATTGTCGAAGAATCCATATATTCGAAATAAGCTATTCATTATGAAGCAATTTTGTAAACAAGTATCAAAAAAGGTTGAAAATATTTTCAAGAGTATGTAAGATTAATGCGTCTATGAAAAGTTATCAAGTACCCCCTAAAGGTAAGCCTGCAACAATTTCTTTAGGGCTAATCAAGCTACCCGCTATGCGGGTGGTTATAGCATGATCGATCGTCTGTTTGCGTTTTCAGTCACATGCTCATAAAATATCTCGAACTGGATCTTAAATCTTATGCAAGACAATAGTGCTGTGGAGCTCGGCCTGGCTAACATACAGGAATTGCTTGCCTGTCCTAAATGCCGGGGAATCTTTGAAAGGAATGTGGATAGTTTGGTTTGCCAGGCATGTGGAAGTGTTTTCCCCATTCTTGACGGTGTTCCAATGCTTGCCGTTCTGGACGAAGCCGAAACAAAGCCATTTACCCACAAAGGACCGACACGGGAATCCTATCAACAGGAATATCAGCAGCTTGATGCCGCGGCAGGTTACAACCTTAAATACAAACAACGCATTCTAAAGCGCTGGAGCACGCAGCGTGAATTTCGACTTCTTTATCGGCTGCTCTCCTCCCAACCGCGCAGTCGCACCTTGCTTGAGTTACCTTGTGGTGGCGGACGACTCAGCAGCGCTATGGCAAAGTTCACTGACTTTTTGATCGAAGCTGATGTCGCTATGGGACAAGTGCAGTATAGCCAACAGCACAGCCGGGTGGAAACCGCGCAAATCTGGATGACGGCTTCGGCGCTTCACATTCCCTTCCGTGACGCCGTGGTAGATGGAGTGGTATGCATCCGCCTGTGCCATCACCTGCACAAACCCGAAGAACGTGAACAGCTTGTGGTCGAATTGCTCCGCGTTGCAAGACGGTTTGTGCTCATAACCTTTTTCGACTATCATTCTCTGAAAAATATCATCCGCCGCGTGCGCCAGCCCCTTCACCGTAAACGCCCGAAATACACGATGACGGTTGATGAGATTGACAACATTGCACGTCGGCACAACGCGAGACTTGAAGCATATCCACAGCTCTCGTGGATCGGATCGGGACATCGTTATGCGCTGCTGGTCAAGTCTTGAGTATGCAGCCTTGGCACAATCCCGGTCGCCTGTCTGTCGGCGCTTCTCGATTTGCGTCAGGTAGCTTTCACACAGAAGAGTTGTTCATTGTCCCCGATGCGAAGGCTCTTATCAAGAGTGAGAAAAGAACCCTTGTCTGGCGAAAGGCGATTGGGGATATCGAAGCAACCGTAATTAAGATGTACCGACACCGTGGCATTGTGAATTGGCATCGGGAACGCCTCTTTAATTTCAGAGTCCAACGTGAATATGAGGCGCTCCGCGTGCTTGAATCCGCAGGGGTTCCATGCAGTGTGCCACTGCTCTGGGGATGTGGTTCTGCAGCTGAACATGGTTGTTTTGAAATACTTGTCACCCGCGAAATCCCTGGTGTGACCAACCTGAAAGAAGCGCTCAGGGCTGGTACTGCGCCCGCAGTTCCTGACGATTTGCTGATGCTGTTCGATGCAGTTCGACAGATGCACCAATGCGGCATATATCACGGAGCGCTTCTTCCAAAGAATATTCTGGTCACACTCGGTCCGCAACGGAGACCAACCTTCTATCTGATCGATCTGATAAAGGCGATACATTTTCCCAATAATGTTCAGCGAACGGTGATGGCGCATTACGACCTGCTCAGCCTGGTGCATGGACTTACGAATCTTCTCCCCGGAATTAATTGTGACGCCCTGCTGTCACGCTACGGGTTAGGCCAGACTGCTATACGCGAACTTCGGGATCACTTGGTGTGGTATCGTTCCACCCGGTATTTGCGCAACCGGTTAGCATTTCAATTTAAGATATGGGCGCTGGTTACCCGGTGGCACAAACGATTAGGTTTAGGTACTAGGGAAAAAGTAGTTTAGGGAGCTGGCGTAGAAGCCTAGCTCAAGTTTATTACAAAAGCGGGTATAATGCGAAAATTGCGAGTCGCAATCGAGTAATTAGTATTGGGTTGCGGCTTTTTTTGTGTAAATAATTTTGGCTTTTCCAGACCAGTAGTTAAGATACATTTTTGGGGTACATTATACCTGCTTGCATTTTCCCGGTTGATATT